>CAZQFT010000118.1:0-3130 GCA_964592565.1 uncultured Lachnospiraceae bacterium | reverse complement strand
CATTAGTCAACGCGCTTTGACTGTCAATAAATGTCAATTTTTCGCTGTTAAATTCGAAATCCGTTGGTGTTACATGTCTAGTAAATCTTAAAGTTGTTGTATCCGCATCTAAATAAACTTTTTCGCCAACATAAAGGTTGTCTTTTCCAAGTTTTGTACCTAAAATTTCAAATGTTAATTCAAAATTTGCTTCGGTTCCAATTGGGTACACTGCGTTCGCAGTACTGTTGCCAGAAGCCTTGTTGTCAGCATCTCTTTTAATGTTGATTTCTGTAGCCCCCTCAACAGCATTAACCGTAACATATTGCGACAATTCATCAATTGACGCAGAACCATTTGTGCTAAAACTGTCGTAGGTTATGCTTTGAAGTCTTTCCACTTCAATCAATTTTGCATCGCTTTCAAGATAAACTGTTTCATCATCCGCAAGTGCAGTAACAGAAATTGTTACAGCCTCTCCCGAGAAATCTTCCGTAAGCCAAAAGTCTGTCCACATTTCGCTTTCAGAAGAAGAAATTGAGATTTCTTGTTCGTTGCCAGCAATCGAAATTTTATATCTCGTAACATAATCAGTCTTTGCAATTCTTACAAAATAACCACTTGCCGCTGTTGTTGGATTTTCTTCAACATAAGTTTCATCATAACCAAGTTGTACTGTATTTAAAACCAATTTCTCCGCAACACAGAATGTTTCCGTCAAACTATCTTGGGAATCCAAATAAAGGTTTTCATCTCCGCTTAAAGCAAAAATATTTACATAATAATATCCCTCTTTGGCAAAAGTATAGTCCGCAGCGTCAACTGTTTCAACCTTGGCTGTCAATCCAGTCAAATCAACATTTCCCGCAACAAATGCTTCGTAAGTTGATTTGTCTAGTTCGTAAATTTCAAGCCTATATCCTGAAGCATTTTCACTTGGATTCCATACATATTTTTTGTCTGCAACATTCATTCTTTCAATTGCCTCTGGCGCTTGCAAAAGTTGAATTTCTTTTTGCTTTGAAGCGTTTATAGACAATTTTTCATCAACGCCTTTTGCAATAATCTTAAAGTCATAGTTCGCAAACAAGTCATCGATTTTGCCATTGAACACAACCTCAATTTTGCCTTCCACCTCTGTCACAGCATATGCACTAAGTACAACCTCGGTTCCATCAACTTCAATAGCATATCCTGTTGCATTTTCAACCTTGTTAAATACAAAAACTGAGTTATTTTCAACATATTTATGTTCTATTTCGCCTGCAAAAGCAAGTTTAACAACATTTAATTTTGCGCTTTCATCAGAATTCAAGACAAAAATGCTTGCTCCGTTGTAAGTATTTTCTTGACTTGCAGGCAACAATTTTAAACCCAAAGAGTATGCGTCAACATTTGAAATTTGAATATCAAAATTCTTTTGTGCTTCTCCAACCAAAAGCCCTTCTATCAGTTCATGTTCTAAGCCAGAAACCGCGATATTTGTGTCAAACAAACTTTGCTCGCTTTCAACCTTCGCTTTAAAAATATTTCCGTTAAGTTCATTTTCGCCCAAACCTTCAAATGCAGAAATTGAAGGCAATTTATATATCACATTATCCTCACCACTTATCGTGTTGCTCGAATTGCTTTGATAGGTGTTTGCCAAGGATGTTTTCGCTGCTACCGAAAGTTTGTATGCACCAGCAACCAATCCCTCAAAATTCGTCAAAATGTCTTCATCGGCAGCGTTAATTGTAATCAAAGTTTCATTGTTTGTTTCGAGATTTTTGAAAGAGAAAACAAAACTTTCTGCCTTTTCAATATATTTAACCCTTATATTTCCACCTGTTGTAGTATCATATTCAACTTGTGGCGTGGCAAGTTTTTCAATCTTAAGCGTTTTGCTTTCGTTTGATAATTTCGTGCCAACTGCATCGTAAGCAACGACTGAAAGATCGTGAAGCCCAGCATCAGCATTATCAAGATATTGACTGATGTTTTTTGAAGTTGTTGTCTGATAGTCACCCAAAATTTTTCCATCAAGTTTAACTTTGTATTTTGCGCCTTCAACAGCACTCCAAGAGAAAAGACCATTTGAGGCAAAACTTAACGTATCCTCTGCAGGAACAGCCATAAGTCCATAACTAAATTCAATTGATGCCGCTTGAGATTTGTCAAAATAACCCGTTGCGTCCGCAGTAACAGTCAAAGAATATGCACCAAACTCTGTAAACTGACAAGAATTTGTATTCTTTTGAGCAGAATATTGCTTAGTTTGTCCATCACTTGTTGTATAACTTCCAGATATCGTATAACTTCTCGCAGATGTAGCGTTTACATCACCATCGAAAAAATCTGAAACAACATTCCATGCAAGAACTCCTTCGTTGTTTTGCAAAACGCCATTCGTCACATTGAAATTTGATGGAGAAGAGAACTGTTTCTTTACGACAATTTGCATGGAGTCCAAACTGTTGTTTTGATATGTAGCATAAATCAAACTTTTCCCTGAAGAAACAGCCTTTATTTTTCCGGACTTAGTTTCAAATAATGAAGAGTTTGAAAAACGATAGTCAACATCGCTTATATCAACACCTCTAACTTCAAGATAATCACCAATATCAATCTCATCATTTACGGAAATAATTAATTCTTCCACACTAAAATCCGCTTCAGCCTTCTTAAACGAACATGCCATAAGAAGTCCGCTTAGCATAATGGTCAACATTGTCATAAAAATAAAACTTGTTTTCTTCATAAGAATCCTCACATAAATTTTTTCTTAACAAGCCAGCATAATCTATGATTATTTTAACACTTTAGGCTCGAATTTATCAAATAATTTGAAAAGAAAATTATTTTATTTTTATTATTTAATATATATACAAAAGTTGACAGATTTGCATTTGTGAATTATTTATTCATTCGACAAACACTAACGAACAGAGAATTTGTTAAAAAAAAGAAAAAATTATAAAAAATTATAAAAAAAATATAAAAAAATATAAAAAATTGATTTTTTTGTGCAATTTTTAACATTTTTTCTAAATTAAATTATTTTTGAAGTAATTTTCCTTTAAAATTTTTAAAGACTTTTTCTTGTTTTTCAACACCTTTTGCAATTCATCTTTTATATTAAAATTTTCAATTTTTTTAATCATGCCACTTA
>CAZQFT010000117.1:0-3175 GCA_964592565.1 uncultured Lachnospiraceae bacterium | reverse complement strand
CAAAAAAATAGGAAAAACTTCAATTTTTTCAACGATTTTTACGGTTTTCATGTTGGAAAAATCAAAAAATTTAATTCTCTCAATTTCTTCATCAAAAAATTCAATGCGACAAGGATAATCTTGTCCATTCACAAAAATGTCTACAACTTCACCACGTACAGCAAATTGTCCAACGCTTGTTACATAGTCCACCCTCTCAAATCCAAATGCCGAAAGTTGCTCCGACAAATCCCCAATTGCAAAAGTTGCACTGGTTTCAATTGTAATCTTGTTTTTCAAAAAACTCAAATCAAACTTCGTTGTAAGTGAAGATGGCAACACAATAAGCGCATTTAATTTATCTTTCAAAAAAGCAGAAACATTCTCTGCAAATGGTTGCAAATTTAAATCTTTCTCATCTTCGTTTTCTCGTCCACAAGAGATGATTTGCGCCTGTCTTCCACAATCAGAAAGACCTTTTTTAAGTTTGCTTGCGGTAACAAAATCCCCACAAACATAAACAAATTTTTCCTTTAACGCACTATACAAGACCTTTTCGCCAATAAAAAAACCACCCAAATCTTTCTCTTTGGGCATAAAGGTTTTTAAATATTGCAAAAACTTATTCATCAACTCAATCTCGCCAAAACTTCAAGGGCAACCTTGTCAATTATAGGCACAAAAACTTTGTCGTCATATTTTGAAAGCACATAATCTGCCAAATCAAGCGAAATGTCACGACCTACGCCAACCTTTACACGCTCGAAATCTTGACCGATATATGAAACAATGCTTCTCAGTCCATTATGTGTGCCTGCCGAACCATGCTCACGATAGCGAATATTACCCTTCGGCAGGTCAATATCATCGACAATCACCAATATGCGTGCATCCTTAAACTTTTCTTTGAGTTGAACAAGACATTCTCCACTTAAATTCATGTAAGTTTGTGGTTTTACAAGCATAATCTTTTCGCCATTATACATTCCTTCCGCCACCAAAGCCTTGTATTTTTTCTTGTCAAAAGAAATCCCCAACTTGCCGGCAATTGCGTTTACACACTCAAAGCCAATGTTGTGGTATGTTTTGTCATATCTTGCCTCAGGATTTCCAAGTCCAACAACAAT
This sequence comes from uncultured Lachnospiraceae bacterium, assembly GCA_964592565.1. Classification (GTDB taxonomy): domain Bacteria; phylum Bacillota; class Clostridia; order Christensenellales; family UBA1242; genus Caccovivens. Next base: position 2,069 of record CAZQFT010000117.1, on the reverse strand, counting down.
GTTCATAACAACCCTCTAAATTTTTTGATTGATTAATCTCTCAAATGGTCCAACAATCTTTCCCTGTTCAACCTTACTCTTTTCCAAATAACTTTGGCAAACAAATGCCTCATCACAAACAATCGTATCAAAAATATTATTTCCACTTTCCAAAATTACATTTTTGCCGATATAACTTTCACCTTTAAGCACATTGTTTGGATAAATTACAGTGCCAGCCTCAATTTCAACATCAGCATCAATAAAAATGGTATTCTCTCCCAAAAGCACAACCCCATTTGATTTATGATATCCCAAAATACGATTGTTTAAAAGTTTGAAAGCAAAAGACACTTTTTCTGCACTGTCAAGCACTACAAAATCTTCATCACCAAAGTTCTCAATAGTGGAAGAAAGCATAACTTTTGCAGTTTTCAAAAACTCACCCTTGAAAACATATCCTCTTTTAAGTTTCATGACATTCATTCTGTTTTTTGAAAAATAGTTCATGATATCCAAAAAAGTTTCTTTCTTAAGAAGTGGAGCATCACTGTAAAGCACAGCAACAAAGTTATAGCCTTCTGCATAATCTCTGATTGAATCCAAAAGATTTTCTTCTTCAACACTTTCAATAAACTTTTGTTGACATCCTGATGTTGCAAGAGCCACCCAATCAACAAGTTTTTTTCCACACAAATCAAAATTTGAAGAAACAAAGCCGTTTTCCTTGACAATCAAAACCAAAGTTTCTTGTGCAACCCAATCAAAATTTTCAGCCTGCTCAACAACTTTTTGTGGTTCTTTTAAAAAATCAAAACTAATTTGATTTTCTTCAATCTTAACTTCTTCCAAAACATCCATTTCCATGTAATTATTATAAAATGTTATAAAATTTTTGTCAATCGTTTTTAAAAAACAAAAAGTTATGCTAAAATAATATCAATGAAAACACTTTGTAAATTGAATTTAAAAGTTTTTGCTGTTATATTCGCCTTACTTTTTGGCGGACTGTGCTTTTTGTCGTTAAGCCCACAAACATCCACCTCAGCAAGCAATTTTACACCAATTTCAATAACAGACACAAACAACCGATTCAAAATGCAAATGGGTGCAACAGGAAGGAAACAAGGCGTTTCGGTTCCGTTCGGAACAGAAACCGTTTCGGCTGTTGTTGGCGAAGAAACTTTAAATTACAAATACTACACATTTAAATGGCGCGACATTTCATATCTGACATTTTCATTCTCCGCAGACATCGAAAATTCAGGCAATCAATACAGCGCCTACGAATTCAAACTTACCTACATTGAAACAGAAGATATGACAACTCCGTTTGGCACAGGCAACGAAACAATATTAACAAATGGCAACATCGCAGAAAACAGTTTCAGTTCTTTCAGTTTTGATTATCACATAGACAGCAACGCTGACATATATGAATCCACAACACGCTGCAAAGGCAATGATTTCGGATTGTACAAGTTTGATTTTACTTACACTTTCTCCAGTGGCGAAACAAAGGACATAACCCGTTCATTAGGTGCTTTTTATGTTGCAATTCAACCAGATGACATTGATACGGCAACCCATGAAAACATGCAAATTTTATATTCCGTTTCAAGTTCAAACAAACTTATGAATGTTTACAACCTTTATCTTTCAACAGACGACTATAAATATGTCAACCCGAAATACATCGAGTGGGTTGTAATTGGAATGGACAAAGCAAAAACAAATTATGTTTACAGCGAAAAGATGCGAAATGACAATATCTCATATGCAAACTATAAAGCCATTTGGCCAACCGCACAGAGTGAGCCATACGGCACAAGTTTCCTCTTTGACTCAAATGACATTGAGGGCGAATGGACGGCCATTTGCATAATCAAAGACAGCCAAGGAAACGAAAAAGCACGACTTACTGCGGATGGATTGTCAACCATAAAGAAAGAAGAAAAATCCTATATTTGGCTGATTTTAGTTATTGTTGTTTCAGTTTTGCTTCTCGGCGGAATTGTCGCACTTGTAATATTCCCGCATGTACTGGTAACCTGTGTTCGAGCTCGACCATACCGTGCCGTTGCCGCCAA
>CAZQFT010000116.1:0-3180 GCA_964592565.1 uncultured Lachnospiraceae bacterium | reverse complement strand
TGCATAATCTCCACCAAAAGCGTCAACTACAATTTTCATAAATATCTCCTCAAAGGTTGTAAAACCTGTCCTATTTTATAAATAATCTATATTAATATAGCAAAAAGTGCACCCAAAGTCAAAAGAATAAACATAAAAACACAAAATCAAAACAAAAAAAGACCGGACTTTGACGGTCTTTTGCCATTTGCGTGCTTGACTATATTTGTCTTGTTTTTCCGTTCTTTGTGGCAGGATTAATTTGTTTTATTGCCTGTGCATTTCTCTCTTTAAGCACTTCTTCTTGCGTTTTTGCCCCATATTCCTTCAAAACACCAACAATTTCAGCACGAATTTTTGCCGAAATAATCTTGTTTGCTTGGTCAAGCGCCGTTTCACTGGTGCGATTAAATTTGTTTATATCCAAGTGGTCTTTTACAACAAATTCCTCCAAAACAAATTTCAAAAGGTCAGCGTTTTCAGCCATAACAACAACATCCAGCGTTGACTTTCCAACACTCACCAAAGAGTCTTCGTTCCAAAGCAATTCTGCACCTTGGTTTTTAAGTTCTAAAACATCTTTTTTCAACCCATCAAGGTCGAAAATGCCAAATGCAGCTTCTTCAATCAAAATGTCATAAAGCCTGATTGAAAGATTTTCTTTTTGCTTGTCCATAATCCCCTCCAAAAATCATTTTCAAAATTGTTTTATCACACAGCAAACAACCATGTCAACAAATTTTAAATTAAAAACCACAGAGCATATTAAAAAAAATTTAGTCAAAAAGCATTTTATGCAAATAAAAAATCCCGACCAAACGCCGAGATTTAAGTTAAACTATTCTGCTTTTTTCTTTTTGTCTTCAACAACAGTTTTGTTTTTGTATGTGCCACAAGCCTTGCACACTGTGTGAGGTGCTTTAAGTTCGTGACATTTTGGGCACTCTACAAGTGTAGGTGCTGCAACTTTAAAATTTGCAGAATTTCTTGTATTTCTTCTTTCCTTAGAAACTTTATGTTTTGGAACAGCCATTGTAATTCTCCTTTTAGTTCAAACCGATTTTTCTCGTATATTTTACACCATAAAAAACAATTTGTCAAGATTTATTTAGACATTTCTCAAACTTTTTATGGAATTTACGACTTTTAATCGCAAATTATTTTGATTTTTTGCAGCATCTGCCACATTTGTTTGTCTTGAGACCTTCAACAATTTCCTTTGTATCTCTTGCCATCATAAGTTCTTCATTTGTTGGGATGATGTAAATCTTAACTTTTGATTCTGGGGCAGAAATAAGTTGAATTTCACCACGCTTGAAGTTTTTGTTCTTTTCTTTGTCAAGAACAACTCCCAAGTTATCCATATTGCTAATGATGTCTTCACGAGTTTGTGCACCATTTTCACCAACACCACCTGTAAACACAATCGCATCAGCACCATTAAGAACAGCCAAATAACTTCCAATATGCTTTCTTGCTGTGTAAGCAACCATATCAAGTGCAAGTTGGCAACGCGCGTTTCCTTCTGCCGCACCAGCCTCAACACTTCTCATATCGCTGTCAACACCTGAAATTCCAAGCACACCGCTCTTTTTGTTGAGATATGTGATAACTTCATCAACAGACATATTTTTCTTGTTGCAAAGATATTGAACAACTGTTGGGTCTAAATCGCCAGAGCGAGTTCCCATCACCATTCCTTGAAGTGGAGAAAGTCCCATTGTTGTGTCAACGCTCTTTCCGCCTTGTACAGCAGTGATTGAAGAGCCATTTCCGATATGAGCAACAATTACATTCACTTGGTCAACTGGCTTACCAAGAACTTTTGCAACCTCAAGAGTGATAAATCTGTGGCTTGAGCCGTGGAAACCATATTTTCTAATGTGATATTTTTGAGCATCTTCATAGTTGATTGCATACATATATGCCTTCTCTGGCATAGTTGCATGGAAAGCAGTGTCAAAAACTGCAACATGAGGAACATTTGGCATAACCTTTTTGCATGCTTTTACGCCAATGATGTTTGCAGGATTGTGAAGTGGAGCAAGTTCATTAAACTTCTCAAATTCTGCCAATGCTTCGTCAGTGATGAGCGTGCTTTTGTTGTAAACCCAACCACCTTGAACAAGTCTATGCGCAACAGCGCCAATTTCGTCAAGGCTTGAAACAACGCCATATTCTTTGTTTGTCAAAATTTCAAGAACTTTAACAACAGCATCTTCATGATTTTTTGCACCTTCAAATTTCATTTCTTTTCCATCATGTTTGTAAACAATGAATGGTTCAGCAAGACCAACTCTTTCGCAATTTCCTTTTGCGATAACTTTTTCAGTTTCCATATCAAGCAATTGATATTTAAGTGAACTGCTTCCTGCGTTAATAACTAATACTTTCATTTTAAACTCCTTCTTTCTGTTCTTTTTTTGTTTCTTTTTTATCTTCACATTGCAACGCTGTAATCACGCTTACAAGCACGATATCTTCAGCACTGCAACCTCGTGACAAATCATTAACTGGCTTCTTAAGCCCCTGTAAAATTGGGCCAACAGCATGCAATCCTCCAACATATTGCATTGTCTTATAGCAAATGTTTCCCGCCTGCAAATCTGGGAATATCAACACATTTGCATCGCCTTTAAGTGGGCTGTCTGGACATTTGTTTTGTGCAACACTTGGAACCATTGCAGCATCAAATTGCAACTCGCCATCACAAAGCACATCTTTCTCTTTTTTCTTAAACTTTTCAAATGCTGTGCGAACCTTGTCAACATCTTCACTTTTTGCACTGCCCTTTGAAGAATATGACAAAAACGCAACCTTAGGTTCAATCCCAAACTCTCTTGCTGTTTTTGCACTTTGACTTCCAATCACAGCCAATGTGTCAGCATCTGGATTTTCCAAAACACCACAGTCGGCAAGAATAAGTGCCTTACCATTCAAAAAGTCGTTCTTTCCATAAATCAAGAAACAAGATGAAACTGGGTCGCCTTTCTTCTTTGCTTTAATGATTTGAAGTGCCGGTCTGATTGTTGTTGCGGTTGAAGCCTCTGCCCCTGCAACCATTCCGTCTGCATAACCGCACTCAACAAGAAGCGTTGCAAAATAATATGGGTCTTTTTCAAGTTCGTCAGCCTGCTCCATAGTCAAGCCTTTTTCCTTTCTCTTCTCATACAAAGTCTTTACAAGTTTTGCTCTGTCTGG
>CAZQFT010000115.1:0-3187 GCA_964592565.1 uncultured Lachnospiraceae bacterium | reverse complement strand
ATCAATTTCGCAATAATAAATTGTCATTTGCTTCCCTTTACTTGCAGTGTAAAGCACTTTTACAAGGTCTGCACGGCAACCAATTTCATATGTGTCACCATCATATTTTACGCTTGAAATGACGCTTTCTGCTTGTAAGATTTCTTTGCCATTATTTGAGAAAGTCTCAAACACAAAGAAGCCTGTTTTGTTTACTCTGGCAAAATAATTGATGTTATCAGTAAAATTTTCCAATTTTCCGTTAAAATAGAAAGTTGTTTTGTCAGTATTTTTTGAGGCTTGTTCAATATAATAACCCACATCATAAACATCAAACCCAACAAGAGAATCCACAAATATATTCGAATACTCTGTTTTGTTTTCATAACTTTTTATTACATCGTCAAGATAAAGACTTACACCTTCTGCTGGCATAAAAACATAGTCTGCATCATACTCTTCAACAGAAAATCCCATCAAATAACCAAATTTGTTAAAAACAATTCCACCAGCAAAAGAATTCTCAAAATCAACTGAGAAGCAATAATCCATCACATAGTCAACTTTGTAAACACCTTCTGAAGCACTTGTTCTTGCATCAACAAGTTTCTCGTCGCTCACACTGCCGGTGCAAATCTCGCGATTTTCGCTTGCAATGGCAACAACTTTCGTATCTTCTATTGTTTTGCTTGAAATTGTAGAAATTTTTGCAAATGGGATTTTAATTTCGCTTCCATCCAAACTTTCGCACTTAAGAACTGCCAAATTGTGATTTTTGTCAATATAAAGCAACTTCCCCGTATAAGATTGTCCCGAATTTGGAAATATTTGAATGTTTTCCGCTGTTGAAATCCCTTCCAAACTGCTCAATTGTGCCAAAATATAGCCGTCTTTTCGTACATTTACGCCTGTGACCGATACCTCAATTTGTCCGCCAAAATTTTCTTCATCCATAACTTGATATTCGATGTCAACAACTGCATCGTCATACAATTGTCCCAGTTGAGATTCTGTTAAGAAAGGCCAAATTTTTGTTTTTATTGAAATGTCATAAGGTGAGATATAGAAAAAAAAGACAACACAAAACAAATAGCACATAATAACTGTGATAAACACAAATAAAATATACCAAATCAGATTAGAATTGCCTTTCTTCTTTTCTTCCATAATTTTCCTTTAAACCAAAATCAGAAAAATTTGACTAAATAATTTGTAAACTTTTCTTAAATACTTTCTTAAAGTCGTCAGCAACCTTCATTCCTTGCATAATTTCAAATGAAGGGTCAGAATTTACGATTGTTTTCATGATGATTGAGTCGCCCAAAATGTCGCATACGATGTCATTAATGACATTTTTTCTTGATGCATTCAAATTTACAGCCAAATTAACCAAAACGCCAAGTTTTCTGATTGCATCAACATCTTCATCTGTCAAAATTTCTTTATATTTCATAACTTCAGCCAAGTTGAAATTGTCGATATTTTGGCAAGTGCAAGCAAAAGCAGCAAGCAAAATGTCTTTTTGTGAAGCGCCAGCGATGTTTGCGTTCAAGATTGTGTAAAAAGCGTTCTTTTGATAATTTTCAAAACTGATAAACTTGCCACAGTCATACATATATGCTGCGATTTTAAGTGCTTTTACATAAATTCTTGGCAATTTATGAACCACTTTCAACTGTTTGAAAAGCAAGATTGCCATTTCGTAAACTTGACTGTTGATTGCTAAGCCTTCTTTCTTAAATTCATAATAATTGTCAAGGCTGTTTTGCATCAAATCTGAATATTTTTCATTTGCTGAGCCAACCAAATTTGAAAGCACAACGCCATTAAGTTCGTTTGCAGTTGAAACAGTCAAAGTTGTGTTTTTCAAACCTTCCATCAACGCACTTGCAATTGCAAGTCCGCCATAAATGCTTTGCGCGCCTTCTTGTCCAAGCCCCTTAATCTTCTTAACCTTTTGAGGATCAAGTTCTTTTGCAAAATCCAAAACTTTGTTTAAGGCTTCACAAGTAAGTTCGTAATTGTTGTCGATGTCGATTGAATATCTTGTAAGTTTTTTTGCAACTCTTGAAATGTCAAGAAATGCAGGTCCGCAAGCAACAATTGCATCTTCCTCATATGACTTGATAAGCGAACACTTTTTAAGTTCTTTCTTCACAGCAGTAATCATTTCTGGGAGAGCCATTCCAGAATTGCTTAAGTTTGTATAACCGTAAGGAATTGTGTTGTATTCAACCACATTTCTCCTGTTAAATTTCAAGATTGATGTATCAAAAGAGTTGATGTAAACAATATAACCCTTGGAAACATCTACACTGTTCATGCAAGATTGATAGATGTTTTTGATAACTTCATCTGGTGTCATGATTACAAAGTTCATGCCAGTGTTTGTGTAAATTTCATCCAAAAATCCGCGATAGTTTCTTGCTTTAACAATGATGTTTGAAGCAAAAGCAATCATCTTTTCAACATTAAATGTTGCGATTGTATATCTGTAAATGCTTAAAATCTTCAAAATGTCTGCCTTTGATTTTGGACTGAAAAGACAGTCTTTCGTGACATCATGTGTCAGGTCATAATAATTTTCAACCTCTTCCAAAACGCGATATCTTCCATTTCTGCTTTGGATGATAACCAATTTAACTTTTCTCTCGTCAAGTTGTATAAATGCAATGTTTTCCATAAATTCCTCACTTTAGTTTATTTGTCAATATCAATCGCTTCAACTGGGCAACTTGCTTGGCACGCACCACAGCGAATACATTTTTTCTTGTCAATTTTCGCTTTTCCGTCAGTATCAAACGAAATTGCACCTACTGGACAAATAGACACACAAGTTCCACATCCAATACATTTGTTCTTGTCAACCATAAAAATCTCCTTTGTGACATTATTTACGATACAAATATATCACAAATTTGAAGATTTGTAAACTATTTTTTGAATACTTTTATAAATTCTATCACTGCAAGCACGCATAAAAAGCCCCCAAATATCATTTTTAAAAACTTTGAAGGCACAAATGACATCAAAACTGCCCCTCCCACTGAAAAAATAACACCAAAAAAGATTATCCAAAAGAGGTTTTTTGTTACTATATAGCCATTTCGATAATGAATGTATATTGAAAATATTGCCATCACAAGAAAACTTAACAAATTTATACCTTGCGAGAGTTTTTGGTCGAAGCTTAAAAAAACTGTCAAAA
>CAZQFT010000114.1:0-3272 GCA_964592565.1 uncultured Lachnospiraceae bacterium | reverse complement strand
TTCTTCAAAATTTACCCCCCCCCGTTCAACATTAACGAGGAAAATAACTTTTGTCTAGTAGCATTTTGCGAGTCGTCGACCGAACACTGCTTGTTTGATTTTTAATCGCGTCAGCGATTTTTAACAAAAAATTTCAAGCACATTTCATTTTTATTTTACATAATTTTTATATTATTACAAAATAAATTTACAAAGTTTTATTAATTTTTTTATTTATAAGACAGAACAGATAATCAATTTGCAAAAAAACAGGATTTAATCCTATTTTTTTATGTCTTAGTTGTTTTTGATTGTTTTTCTTTTGTAACACCTTGTTTTCGTGACTCTTCAGCTTTTTTCTTTTGCGTCCTAGATTTTTGTGTGGCTTTGCCTTCCGCGTTTTCTTGCGAACCCTTATTCTTTGCCAATCTCGCAACAACTGCAACCTTGCCCCTTGTAACTTTATAGCACAAGTCAGCAATTTCATCATACTCATCCGTATGGGTAAACAAAATAATTGTCTTGTTTTTTAATTTTTTCAAAATTTCAATCAGTTCTTGTCTAAAACTCTTTGGGATATCCTGTGGAAGCTCATAAATCATTAAAATTTTACTGTTTGACAAAAGTGCCCTTATAAGACCAAGTAAGAATCTTGTTTTATTTGAAGTTATTTGACTGATTTGTGTATCAAACCCACTTGGCAAACTTTCAATTTGTTCCAAAACATTTATATCTTTGCAAGTTGCTTGAATCTTTTTAAAATTCTTTTCCACCAAAAGCAAGTTCTCTTTAACCGTGCCATTCACAAAGATTGGATGTGAAGCACAATAATCGATATGTGATTTAAAAGTGGACTCGTTATAATCAAATAAATTTAAATTATCAAGCAAAACTTTTCCTGATGTTGGCTTAACATATCGTCTAAGCAAGTCGAAAACCACTCTCTTTCCGCTTCCGGACGCACCCTTGATTACATTTATAGCACTCATTTTAAATGATATGTCAGCATTTTTTAAACCATACTGACAATCCGTTGTTGCTGTCACATCAATAAGTCCTAAGTTGTACCCTTCTGGCTCTTTGTTAAACTCGCCATACTTACTCAATTCTTCATCACTCAAATTTAAAATCAAGTTTACTCTATCAACATCCACACGCATATTTTCCAAACTGCTGGTTTTGTCAAACAAAGCATTGAGTTTTTCTGTTCCTGAAGAAAGATAAGGAACAATAATCAAATAAATTGCAATATCAAGTGTGCCATTTGACACAAAATAAAGCATTAGTGCCGCAATTGCATAGACAATTACATTCCAAAAAATGAAATATAAATAAGTTTTTTGCGAATAAACCGTATAATAATGCCCATAGGTTTTGCTGTAAGTATCAACATTATTGATAAGTTCTTCCTCATATCTTTCTTCGCTGTGCAACTCGTTTATAACCGTTTTGCCATCAAGGACCTTTGAATAAGATTTAAACATGACATCTTTTTGTTCATATCTTTTAAACATAATTTTGCCAAGTTTTCGATTGAAAAAGAAATATGCAAAAAAGTTGATAACACCCAAAATCGATACAATTATTCCTGCCCAATAATTTGAAATAAACACAGTTACAAGAATGAATGCAACTTGAAAAACATATCCAATAAATCCAGCAATCGCATCAGGAAACTCGCTTAAATATGACATATTGTTTAGGGCGATATTAATAACTTTTTCTTTTGAAACATCCTTAAAATTTGCATTCTTACAAGACAATATCTTCGAATAAACTTTCTTGGCAACCAAGTTTCTGATATGAAAAATTTGCTTATTATAAAACTTATATTGAATGTGCATTGAAAGACATCTTAAAACAATCGTCAATAGTTCGATACCCAAATTCAAAAAAGCACCCTGCCAATCACCTTCATACATGCAGTTGATTGTTCTGGCTGCAAAAATTGTAATCACACACAACAAAATTGCGTAAATTACAAAAAATAAAGTCTGGCCAAACATATAAAACTTGTTTGGGCTTGCGAGTTTCCACCATCTTTTAAAGATATTTTCCTTGTTTTCCATGGCTTTAGTATACAATAATCGACATTTTTTTCAAAACAATTTCGTCCAAACTGGTTAAAATTGTTTGACATTTCAACAAAATTATTTGTTTCTCAGCCAAAAATTTCACAAACTCCGTACTTTGCCAAAATAAAAGAATATTCTTCAAACCTATGCTCTCTTATTGGCATGGGCTGCGTGTTATCAAAATAAATTAATAAGCATGGAGAAATTTTGTGATATTCTTTTAAGAATTTAAATCCTAAAGCATGTCCTTCCTCAATCAACCTTCTTACTTTTGCATGATAATTGAAATACATGTTTTTATTATGTAAAATTTTGCTTTTTTTACTATTTTTTCTGCGTGGGCTTTAAATTATTTATAGTTCCTTCTCTTTATCACCTTTTATTATTTTATGTTTATTAGATTTATTTGCATATTTTTCCAACAAAATCGCCACCGCTGCACCAATCAAACTGCCAACAAAGTCACAAACCAAGTCAAACATCGTGTCCATAATTGCATCACGCCCAATCTGCCCAACCGTTCCTTGTGCATTGTTTCCAAGCAAAATGTCAGTGGTAAATTCATAAATCTCCCAAATTCCACCGCACATCATCGAAATTGAGAAACAAATGATAAACAGCCAAACAAGCGAAACTTTGTTCTTTTTGCCATTATTAAACATATCGTATGCTAAAATTGCAAACAAAACACCACTTACAAAGTGAATAAACTTGTCAAATCCAACAAAAAGTGTATAAAATCCCCAAAGTGAACCGCAACATATCGACAAAAACATAAAAATGTTGTAACTGATAAGCAAAATTAAGTCGAATTTGATTTTAAACAGCAAATTAAGTATCATTGGAATCCAAACCGAAGCAATAAATCCAACTGCAAAAACATAACTTAAATTTCTTGTTGCAACAATCTGCATTGATGACAAAATTGCAAACAAAATAAGATTTACTACTCCTACAACCGAAAATCCAATTGATGTCCAAAAAATCAATCTTCGATTCTTATCCATTTATTTAATCCCCTTTTTATATGATATATCAAAATTCAAAATATAATTAATCATTTGTCACTTCGCCTTCCATTTTGCTTTCTTTTATTTCTTGCAATTGCACAAACATAAACATTTTGTACTTTTTTATGTATCAATCCTGCGCAGTAATTGACGGTTGCTCCTGTTGTTATGATGTCATCCACAATCAAATAATTCTTGCTTTTGTCAA
>CAZQFT010000113.1:0-3417 GCA_964592565.1 uncultured Lachnospiraceae bacterium | reverse complement strand
TTTGAAATTGTGATATAATTTGCAACATTAACAAATGTGTTGTAAAGATCTTTCTCAAAAAGAATATCGGGACAATTATAAATTAAACTTTCAAGCAAAATTTGATTTGGAACTTTATTGTATGTTTTTGAATAGATTGCATTAAAAATTTTTATCAAATCAATAAACTGCTCGCCAACCTTTTCAATTTTAAGGTTTAAGTTTTCAAAACGAGAGCCAAAAGAAAGAGAAATAAATTTGTTTTTATGTTCTTTATAAAGTTTAAATACCTCATTTCTTGCATCATAGCAGCAGAAATAGATGTTTATTCTGACACCAGTTCCAAAATCGTTTTGTCCAATGATTGAAATATGGTCGTTATATTGATAAATCAAGGATGTTTCATTCAAATATTCTGCCAAAATCTGAACAAAATCATGAGCAACATCCGAAAGTTTATATTTTGTTAATTCTTGAACAGTAGGAGTTGATTCTTTTTTCTTCTTTTTATATTTCTTTTTGCCAAGACGGAAATTTGCCTTAAATTCACGCCACATAAATTTCAAAATGTTTCTTGTTTTTTTCGTATTCATTTCAATTTGAGGATTTTCAACGCCAAGAAAATAAGTAAATTCAGAAAGTTGCGTAAATGTTCCAAGATACGCTTCATTTACTGCCTGAAGAACACATTTTTCTGCCCTAACAAATGGAGATTTTTCGCTTAAATCATTTAAAACATTTGATACAAGCACAAGTACTATGTCATTGATTTTGTCAATAAAATCTTTATTGTTACTTTCATTTAAATCTTCAATTAATTCTCTGTTTAACTGACTTTTCATCCTAAATCCTCATTTTTTACGACTTAAATTGTTTTAATTATTTTACTTACAAATATAGGCACACAAATCAACAAGTTTGTTTGAATAACCCCATTCATTGTCATACCAAGCAACAAGTTTAACAAATGTTGGACTGAGCATAATTCCTGCATTTACATCAAAGATGCAAGTTCTGCTGTCGCCGATGAAATCACTTGAAACAACAGGCTCTTCTGTTACGCCAACAATTCCGGCCATAGACCCTTTGCTTGCTTTTTTAACAGCCTCAACAATCTTTTCATAAGTTGTTGGTTTTTTAAGACGGCAAGTGAGATCAACAACAGAAACATCAAGTGTTGGCACACGATAACTCATACCAGTAAGTTTTCCCTTAAGTTCTGGAATAACTTCCCCAACAGCCTTTGCCGCACCTGTTGAAGATGGGATAATATTGTAAGATGCTGCTCTTCCTCCACGCCAATCTTTTTTGCTTGGACCGTCAACAGTAAGTTGTGTAGCCGTTGTTGAGTGAACAGTGCTCATCAAACCTTCTTCAATTCCGAAAGCATCATTTATGATTTTTGCAAGTGGAGCAAGACAGTTTGTTGTGCAAGATGCATTTGAAACGATGTTCATGCTCGTATCGTAAGTTTCGTTGTTTACGCCCATAACAAACATTGGCATATTTTTGCCCGGTGCAGAAACAACAACTTTCTTTGCACCAGCCTCAAGGTGAGCCTTTGCAGTTTCAGCAGCAGTAAATTTTCCAGTACATTCGACAACAACCTCTGCTTTATCATTTCTCCAAGGAATCAAAGCAGGTTCTTTTTCAGCATAGAAAGAAATTTTTGACTTTCCAACACAAAGTTTTCCATCTTTAACCTTCACCACTTCATCAAAATGCCCATGAATGCTGTCGTGTTCTAAAAGATATTTCGCATAATCAACTGTCAAGAATGGGTCATTGATTGCAACAACCTCAACATCCTCTCTTTTTGATGCAATTCTAAGCACCAATCTTCCAATTCTGCCAAAACCATTGATTGCTAATTTTGTTTTTTTCATATTATTCTCCTTTTTTTCACCCGTAGGTGTAATTAACTTTTTAAAAGCATATGCCCAAATTCTCTTTTGTTTATTTAATAAATCAACTTGACTAAAACTTTTTTAAGTATGAGTTGAATGAATTACAACTAAACTTCTTCAGCCCTTCCAAAATGAAGATTTCCAACTGCCAAAGTTCTGAGTAGGTTTATGAAAGCAATAAACCATATAAGTCCAACAACAAGCAAAGCAAAAACAATTAAAATCACATTCAAAACTTTAGGTTCAACAAAAATAAACAAACAAATCGCACCTGCTAAAGCACCAACAAACAAAACTGTCACCAAAGTGAAAAGCAAAACAGTTTTCCATTTTGTAAAATCTTTTTTTACAGGCTGAGAAGTTGTTTCAATCTCTTCAATTTTAAGTCCAACATATTTGTTTATTCGCGATGTCATTGACAAATTTTGACAAACAGACAACAGTCTAAACATATTTCTTCCATAGCAAATTGCAGAAATATCTTCAAAGTATGTGAAAGCAAACATTTTTCTGATTATCTTTGCCATAAAGCGTTTCCAAGCCTCAGCAAATTTTCCTCTGCGTGCCTTTAAGGTAACAATATCCTTTTCGCTTTTTTCAAGCATCAAAAACTCGTCTTCAGTAGGAACTCTTCTTAAAATCATAATCTTCCCCTCGCTAAGTTTACACGATTGGAGTGCATTTATAATCTCTTCCTTTTTTGACGAGTCCTTATATTTATGAATTTCAACATTTTTGCTTTTTACGACAAAATCTTTTGCCAAACTTTCTTTAATTCCAACAAAGAATTTATAGCCTTTTTTGTTTTTCGTTTCAACAAACTTTGCAAATTCTTGTGGATTTTCAACTATTGAAACTAAGATATTTATCATTTGCTTTCTTTGCTCTCCTTCATATCAATCTTTTTTAAGCGTCTTGCATGTCTTCCGCCCTCAAAACTTGTTGTAAGGAAAACCTTTACAATGTTGATGGCTTTTCTTTTTTTCAAAAAACTTCCAGGCAAGCAAAGAACATTTGCATCATTATCTTTTCTTGCAAGCGAAGCCATCGCAGGAGTTAAGCAAAGCGCCGCTCTAATTTTTGGATTTCTGTTTGCAGCAATGCACATTCCATTTCCTGCACCACAAATAAAAATTCCAACATTGTTTTTATTTTCCAAGATTTTTTCAATTCCAGATTTTGCAAAATCAGGATAATCTACTGGCTCTTTGCTGTATGTCCCAACATCAATTGTAATAATATTTTCTTGATTGAAAAAAGTTTTCAATTCTTCTTTTAACAAATAACCTCTGTGGTCGCTTGCCATAACTATCATAAAACACCTCTCAAATTTTCTATTTTGTTTAGCAAAATTTCTACATTTTTTTCTATTTGTATTGCAGTTTCAAGATATATTTCAAGTGTTTGACCATATGGGTCGTTAATTTTTCCCGCAATCTCCTCAAAACTTAAAACTTTTTTTGAATTTACAAATCGTTTGTGGTCATTGGTGACAGTAACATAAATTGTACTTGGCTTTATCTTTGAAAGT
>CAZQFT010000112.1:3330-3602 GCA_964592565.1 uncultured Lachnospiraceae bacterium | reverse complement strand
GATGAAGTGGGACAGCTTGCGGAAAACGTCAATGTGATGGCGGATGCTGTGTCTGACCATGTGGAAGAGGTAAAGGATATGATTCATCGCAGGGAACAGTTTGTGGCAGATTTTACCCATGAAATAAAAACACCCATCACCACCATTATTGCCTGCTCCGACATGGTGCGATCCATGGAGATGCCAAGAGAAGAACAGATTCGTGCGCTGACCTATGTTTTTTCGGAAGGAAAACGTCTGGAAATTATGTCCCAAAAATTATTCCAGTTGAT
>CAZQFT010000112.1:1956-3320 GCA_964592565.1 uncultured Lachnospiraceae bacterium | reverse complement strand
AAGCAGCATGCCATAGAAAAGGCATCCATAAATACAAAAAATCTGGAAAGAGATATTATCCGTATTACCACACCCATACTGGAACAAAAGCAGATAACGTTAAAAACAGATATCGAACAGGCGGTTATACAGGGAGATAAGGAGCTTTTAAATACCGTTTTTATCAACAACATAATCAACATCATTAATCAATCCTTCAACATTTTCTGGCCATTCAACAAAACAAACGCCATCAAGTCTGGATTTGTCAAAATATTCTTCAAATCCCACGCTGGACGCCTCTTCTGCTGATGCAAGTCTGTACATATCAAAGTGATAAATCGGAAACTTCGCGTCATAAGTGTTTAAAAGCGTAAATGTTGGACTTGTGACCAAATCCTCGCATCCAAGCGCCGCAACAACTTCTTTCACAAAAGTGGTTTTCCCTGCCCCTAAATCGCCCGTAAGAAGCACAATCGAAGGAACACTCAAAACCTTTGCAAATGCGGTCGCTAACGCCTTTGTTTGCTTTAATTCGCTTATATCCATTTTAATTCTCATTCTTTTTCACCTTCTTTTTCTTTTGAACTGCGTGCATAAGCAGCAATCCACCCACACAAATAATCGCACTTATCACAACTCCTGCCAGCACATCGGTGAGGTAATGTTTTCCCAAATACATGCGTGACAAACAAACCAAACCGACATAAATTGCACACGAAATCACAATGCACACTCGAGTTGATTTTTTCTTAAACACTTGCCACAAAAAGTAGCCCAAAAAGATTGCTATTGCTGTTGCACACGCAGCATGTCCACTTGGAAATGCAAAACCAGTCACGCTGTCGCCCAGATTTAAAATTGTATCCGAAACATTAAATGGTCTAGGACGCTCTATAAAGTGCTTCATCGCATTTACAACAACATAAACAAACCCATACGAGAGCAAATACCAAAACGCCAGTTTACGATTGAAAAACAAAAGCACCAAACACAGTGCAATAACCCCCAAAACGCTTCCAATCATAGAAATCAGTTGAAAGGAGGTGTCGAAAAATTGATTACGCCCTGCTTGCAGAAATTCAATAAGTTTAATTTCAAAATCCATATGTTTATTTTAACAAAATTCGACAAATAATACAAGCAAAAGCCAATCAAATCAAATATTTCATATAAAAAGATTGTTTTTCTATGCACATTAAGATTACATCAAAATTAAAATTTGCCTTGCTTAATAAAAAAACGCTAAAGAATATCTAGTTAATTTGAAACTGATAAAATCAATATAAAAGGCGGGTTATTAATAGTTTGCCTTTTTATTAAATTTTAAATAGGATATTGACAATGCTTTTATAATATGTTATACTATTTTCAGTTTAAAGGAA
>CAZQFT010000112.1:0-1946 GCA_964592565.1 uncultured Lachnospiraceae bacterium | reverse complement strand
AATTTATATGAGAATAACATTAAAAGGATCTTTTTCAAAAAAAGAACGAGAATCAACAATAAGAACTGCTTGGAAGAAACTAGGTAATGAATTGTATATCATATGTCAAAATTCAAAACAAATAAGCCCCACAATAAAAACCAGACTTACTCAGCCTATATGCGGAGAATATTCTAGACAACAAGTTGTTCCCTTTTTAAATAACTTTTCCAGCGGTGTGTTTAATTTGGAATTCAACGAAGAAAATGCAATTGGATTAGCGGATACAATAGCCTCTCTAAGTGATAAGGATTACAATGCGGTGTTAGTACAAATTGAGAATGAAGAAAAACAATTTAATCGTGCAATGCAGAGAAAACAAGCAAAGGATTTATCTAAATAATTATAGAAAACCCAAACAAATTAATGTTTGGGTTTTTTATAAAAAAAAGAATTGAAACATTTCTGCTCCAATTCTTAGATTAATGCTCTATTTTCAAAATCCTAGACTAATTAGCGAATTTTTGTTATTACTGCAACTCCGTCATCAAAGTCATAAATTTTTGTTTCGAAGTCGTCATCGTTTTTGATCATTTCAATAAATTTACGCAAGTTGTTTACAAGCGAACGATGCTTGTGTTCAATCTTTTGCTGAGAATCCACAAGCCCATAAAACAAAATATCATCTGCAACCAAAATTCCACCAACAGAAAGCATTTTCTTAAGGTATGGAAGATATTTGAAATATTGCCCCTTCGGCCCATCCAAAAAGATGAAATCAAATTTCAAATCTTGGCTGTTTTCTAAAAATTCTAAAGCGTCACAATTTACAATTTCGACATTCTTAACTGCTGCCAAATTTTTTTGTGCGTCCAAAAAATTCTGTTCGCTTTTTTCAAGAGTGACAATCTTTGCATCTGGACAAATTTCTGCCATAAGACTTGCAGAGTATCCCAAAAATGTGCCGATTTCCAAAATTGATTTTGGCTGACAAACTTTGAGCAATTCCTTCAACAACTCTTCCGTGTTTGGTCTTACAAAAGGACAATAATCTCGAGTTTCAACGCCAATAAATTCAGTTTTTTCTTTCATTTTCTAATCCAACATTACAATTGTCAAAATCAAAGGTTTACGCTTTGTACGCTTATAGATAAAGTTTGACACATTTCTTCTGATTGTATTTTTGATTACTGCAGGATCGCAACCACGCAAATCTTGCTCTTTAAGCGATGCAACAATCATATTCTTTGTTGCTTGAACAAACTCTTCTGCCTCGTCTTGATAAACAACACCACGAGTGATAATGAATGGTTCGCCAGAAACATCTCCTGAAACATTATTGATTGACATTACAACCACACAAATTCCGTCTTCAGAAAGTTGTTTTCTTTCTCTGAGAACATTGCTGTCCATATCGCCAATTCCATAACCATCAATAAGGCGTTGCCCTGCTTGAACAAATCCAACCTTCTTGATTGAGTTTGGTGTCATTTCAATTTGAGCACCAAGTGTTGGAAGAATGATGTTTCGCTCTTCCATGCCAAGTGACATAGCAAGTTGCTTGTGCATTTTGAGGTGTCTGTATTCCCCATGAACTGGCATGAAAAATTTAGGTTTTACAAGAGAGTGGATCGTCTTGATTTCTTCTTGGCAAGCGTGACCTGAGGCGTGAACATCTGAAAGTTCATCATAAATCACATCCGCACCTTTTTGGAAAAGTGAGTTGATGACATTATAAACGCTTTTTTCATTGCCTGGAATTGGTGAAGAAGAGAACACAATAAGGTCGTTCGCACCAATTTTAATTTGTTTAAATTCCCCAGTTGCCATTCTTGTAAGCGCACTTAATGGTTCTCCTTGACTTCCTGTTGTCACAATAAGAAGTTCTTTATCCGCATACTTGTCAATTTTGTCAATATCAATCAAAATCTCTCTGTTAAATGAAATTTCACCAATTTTCATTCCAA
>CAZQFT010000111.1:0-3626 GCA_964592565.1 uncultured Lachnospiraceae bacterium | reverse complement strand
AATTATATTGGAATGAGCCTAAGGAATCTAGTTAGAGATGATGCGAGTCTTGTGAAGAATGTATCAAAGATTTCTTATGCGGGTGCGGTTGTTGGTTATGCAGATATCTACACAGACATCAATTCAAGCGGGATTAAATTTACGAAAAGCCCAGATGTTTCAAACTTTAATATTGTGACTGTGCATGTGTACAACTCAGTTGACATTTATGCAGAAATTGCTGGTGGCTTATTTGGCTATATTGGTCCAACAACAAGCGTTTATGATGCAGTAATCGAACTTAACGCAGATATGAATCTTACAAATCCATCTTACATCATTTCGAAAAACTTGTATGCAGGTGGTCTTGTAGGGGAAAACTATGGCGTTTTGTTCGGCAGTTATGCAAGTTATACAGAAGAACTTCAAGACAGAATTGAACTTGAAGCAAATGGCTATTATACAAGTGGAACTGCGGAGAGGGGGCAATCATCAATCTTCTCTTACGCAAGTGTTACTGAAAATACTGCCCAAAATTCAAATAATCCACTCTTCGTGGGCGGACTTGTTGGATATATGGGAAGTGGATATATTTATGTTGCATACAGCAAACTCAATGTAATTTCAAACAGTGATAAGACAGAGGCTGTCGGTGGGATTATTGGTTATGCCGACAATAGCGGGGCATATACAAATATTGAAATTACCGATGAAACAATTAGGACGGACATTTTCCTTTATGATGTATATTCTTCAGGCGATGTATATGTAAAAAACTCAAATGAAAAAAGTGTTGCTGCTGGAATCATTGGTGCAATGCATAATCAAACAGTTTTGACAATGAAGGATGTTCTGGCTGTGAACTATTTGAGTTATGAAGGAATACAACTTACTGCTGATGTAGGTGTGCTTTCAGACAAAGATGGTGATGGACAAAATGAAACATACACAGCATCGAAACACTTTATGTTGATTGGAAGATCAATGTCTGAGTTAGACGATGCTGGTCTTCAAGCAAATGTTTATATTCTAAATTCTGAAAATGATTTTTACAATTTGTATACTGATGAAGATAGATATTCAGGTGCTGGCACGAACACTGTTGGAGGCTATTTTAAGGTTGTTACAGGTGACACGCATGTTGATAGTGGCGAAGAATTTAATTTGAATTTAAATCCATATGGTTTCCGTGTAAAAACAACGACTCCAACAGCGAAATTATTGGAAGTTACAAATATTGGAAAAGTAAGCATGGCAAATCAATACACTGCACACTCGCAGATGTATAGTTTCTTCTTGCCTGTTGGTTGGACAGTTGAATTTTGGGAGCATGAAACTGATGATTTATTCCCTAAAATTCAATTATTGCCATCTACGGATGTTTATTACTTAGATGCAATTATTGAAGGCAATCAAGAAAGTATTGAAAATGCGGAAGAAATTTTAAGATTAATGGGTGCTGAGTCAACAATCACGGTTGTTGTTCGTGGAAAGGTTGACCCAGATGATATCCAAGAAGAAACTTGTGCGGATGTTGATTTGACGCTTCTTTCATTTGAACCAATTCAAAACTTTGCTGGACGTTTGATATCATACAGCAACTATGCAAATAATGACGACAACATTGGAAAAGTTTCAAGTGCATATGTAAATGCAAATGGCGGTTTTGCAGGCAACGATGTCGGAATTATTATCAACCAATCAATGTTTGAGTCATTGGATGGTGCGACTGTTGATGGCGTAAGTTTCTATCTGGAACCACGTACAAAGGATGATGGAGTTGATTATAGTTTGATTAGCACAGAAATAAAAAATTCAAACTTCTCTGATGTGGATATGATATACAATTCTAATGTTGATTTACAATCTAACTTGTCAAATATCGGCCTTATTGCAGAAACGGCAACTAATTGCATTTTCTCGAATATTGATTTTAAACTTAAAGAAGGAGTAAACAGCATTTCTATTTCAAGTACTGCCGAATCACGAGTTGAGTCTCTTTACATGGGGCTTATTGCTGGAACTATTACACAAGAGGCTGTGTATGTTCAATCATCTGTTTTAGGTGTAAACATTTATAAGATTGATAATAAGGGCGAAATAATCGAAGATGAAAAGGAGAATTTGGTTGAAATAACTTTTAAAGGAAACACCTTGACTGATGCTATAGGAAACGACAATTTCTATGCAGGGCTTTATGCTGGATTAATCATAAAAGCAGAAGGGGCACTGGCAAAATTGTCATTAGGTTTAAGCCCATTAAAAAATGTGAAAATTACAATACAAAAATGTGGCAGTGTTTCTACATATGTTGGGGGTTATGCAGGAAAAATCAGTGGCGTTGATGAATCAAATCTTTTGCGTAATGATGAAGAAGGAAATGAGAAAAATATCTATTCAAAAATTCAAATTATTCATGAAGATGTAAATGAAATTTATGCGGGCTTGGCGTTCGGAAGTTCTGAGGCTGGGGGAACATTAAATTTTGTAAATACAAGTTCAGATAAGGATTATGTTTTTAAAGGCGGAGTATATCAAAAGGGAACCACAGTGACTGGTGAAGGCGTGACGCAGACAACTTACGCAAGTACAAATGTTGCACACATAGGCGGATTAATTGGAAATCTTGGAACAAATGCTTCATTATCAAATCTTTCAGTTGACTTTAATATAGGCACAGATTATATGCTGGAGACAAAAGATGTGAACGAGAATGGAGAAACTGTAAAAAAATCTTACAGTGAACTTAGAAAAGAAGAGTTGTCTCGAAATGTAACTGAATATGATGAATATTCTACCGCGTATCAGATTTATGGTGGTTCTAAAAATGGTGAAAATCAATTTGCTGCATATTTTGGAAATACAACGGCAAAAGTATCAATGACTGGCAATAATGTTTCAATCTCTGGAATTATTGATATAAAAACAGCACCTCGTGTGATAGATGAAAATAATAAATTTGTAATTTCTGCTGGAACCTTGGCAGGAATGGCAAGTGGAGAGATTCTAATTGACAAACTTGATTGTAAAAATGTGATGGATTTTGCTATAGAAAATTATGCGGAAGCAGAGACTGATGCTGATGGCAATTCGATAATCATGGCAAATGAAGAAGGCGAAACAAATGTTGGTGGGTTGATTGGTTTGATTGTTGATGCTGGACAAGCAGAGACTGAGGCTAATAATGTGAATATAAGTTCAACTGGCAATATTCATTATACTGGAAACATTGTTTCAAACGCTTACAACTTAAGAGTAGGCGGTGCGATTGGATATATTGAAAGAGATGATTGGGAAATTTCAACGGTTTCAATTTCAAATATTGTCTATGGTGGTGCTGTTAAGGTTTATGGCGAAAGCATAAACGGTGGAATTGTTGCCGTAGGTGGTGTTGTCGGAGAATATAAGGATAAGAATATATCTGCGACGGCGACGCCAAAGGAAGATACTAAATTTGAAGTTAAAAATTGTTACTCTTATGGTGATGTGTTTGTAAATTATGACAGCACAAAAAATGACAAACTTAAGGCTTATAATTTTGGTGGAATTATTGGTGCTTCAGCATATGTAAATGTAACAAACAATTACTCTTTGATGACATCATTCAATAATAGATTGTCTGGAACAAATAATGAATATAATGCAGA
>CAZQFT010000110.1:0-3656 GCA_964592565.1 uncultured Lachnospiraceae bacterium | reverse complement strand
CAACACTTACAGATTGTCCCTTCAGAGCCAAGAGTGCATTTTCAAGTTCTCCCTGAACTGTTCGTTTTCCACTTTGTTTTTGCCAGCCAGAAAAATTTGAGCCATTGTATAAAATTGTCAATTTTAAAGATTTCATGTTTTCATTTTACAACAAATTTGATTAATAATCAAACAATCTTAAAAATATTTGACTTATTTTTTAAAAATATTATAAAATTTAAGGGTAAGATAGTCATTTTTTTGAAATATTCTTATTAGTTTGTTTTATGAGGTATTTTTACTATGAAAAAGGTTGTTGATGGAAACACCGCCGTTGCAATGGTGGCTTACAAACTCTCTGAAATAATTCCAATCTACCCAATCACTCCATCTTCCCCTATGGCAGAATATTGCGATGGCGAAGTCGCAAAAGGAACAAAAAATTTGTTCGGTCAATTGCCTACGCTTGTTGAAATGCAATCCGAAGGTGGTGCAGCAGGTACACTCCACGGAAGCCTTTGTGCTGGTGCAATGTCCACAACATTCACTTCAAGTCAAGGTTTGCTTTTAATGATTCCAAACTTATATAAAATCGCTGGCGAACACTTGCCATGTGTTTTGCATGTTGCCGCTCGAACAATCGCAACACATGCTCTTTCAATCTTTGGCGACCATAGTGATGTTATGGCAATCAGACAAACTGGTGCAATTTTGCTTTCTTCCGCTTCTGTTCAGCAAGCACATGACTTTGCACTTATTGCACATATTTTGGCTTACAAAACAAGTTTGCCAGTCGTACATTTCTTTGATGGATTTCGCACATCGCATGAAATTCAAAAAATTGAAATTGTCGATGACGAAACCATAGAAAAATTGCTTCCTGTCGCTGAAATCGAGCAATTCAGAAAAGCAAGCATGACCCCTCAAAATCCATATCAAAAAGGCACTGCACAAAATCCAGATGTATTTTTCCAAAATCGCGAACTTGCAACCCCTGCATATGCAAATGTTTATGGCGTTTTAGAAGACATTTTGAAACAATTTGCCTCACTTACAGGCAGAAAATATCAAATTTTCGACCTTTTTGGTGCGAAGAAACCAAAAAATGTAATCGTAAGCATGGGTTCTTCCTGCGAATGTCTTGAAGAGGTTGTTTCTCAAGAAAAAGACACCGCTCTTTTAAATGTACACCTTTATCGCCCATTTGATTATGAAAAATTTTCAAAGACTTTGCCAGACTCTGTTGAAAAAGTTATTGTTCTTGACCGAACAAAAGAGTGTGGCGCAAGGGAGCCGTTATTTTTGGATGTTGCCACCGCTCTTGCATCTCGCAACATTAAGGTTTTGGGTGGAAGATATGGTCTTGGCGGAAAAGATTTTACCCCTGCCATGGCAAAAGCCGTTATTAAAAATTTTGAAATTGAAAAAGACAATTTCACAGTTGGAATAAACGATGATGTATCGCACTCATCTTTGCCAGTTGAAGAATATGAAACGAAATCCAACGCGTTTGAGATGAAGTTTTATGGACTTGGCTCAGACGGAACAATTTCGGCAAGCAAAAACACAATCAAAATTTTGGGAACAGAACTTGACAAATATGTTCAAGGCTATTTTGAATATGACAGCAAAAAAAGCGGAAGCCTTACACGCTCACATATACGCGTGAGCAATCAACCAATCAAAAGCACTTGTCTTGTTGAACATGCTGACATCATCACAATAAGCAACTTCTCTTTCGTGCATCGTTATGATTGCCATGAAGGCTTAAAGAAAAATGGAAAGGTCTTGATTAATTCTGTCTTCAATGCTAACGAGATTGACAAATTTTTGCCAGATATATATAAGAAAAAACTTCAAGAAAAAGAAGCCTCGCTTTTTGTAATAAACGCCCAAAAACTTGCCGAAGAAGTGGGGCTTGGAAACAAAATCAACACAATCATGCAAACCGCTTTGTTTAAAACATCAAACATCATAGATTTTTCTGTTGCTCAGCAACAAATTGAGAAATACATCGAAAAAACTTTTGCAAAAAAAGGCAAAAGTGTTGTCGATAAAAACTTGAAAGCATCTCGCATGACTTGTCAGCGTATCGAACAAGTTGACATTTCAAAATTCACATTCAAAAACATTGGATTGCAACAGAAAAACATTTCGGATAACTTCTATCAAAACATAATGAAACCAATTGAACAACTTGAAGGTGACAAACTTCCTGTTTCCGCTTTTGACAAAGCAGGAAAAATTCCTTCAGCGACTGCTGTTTTTGAAAAACGAGGCATTGCCGCCCACCTGCCAAAATGGTTGCCAATCAACTGTATTCAATGTGGACAATGCGTAATGGTTTGTCCTCACAATGCAATTCGCCCAATCCTTGTTAAAGGCGAAACCCCTGAGGAATTGGAATTTGCCAAAGCGTTTGGCATGAATGGATATTTCTATCGCTTGCAAGTCAGCCCAGAAGACTGCACTGGCTGTGGCAATTGTGCAAATGTTTGCCCTGCAAAAAATAAAGCGCTTGTAATGCAAATGGCAAATGAACTTTTAGATAAGGAAAAAAGAAATTATGCACTTACAAACACCTTAAAAGTGGAAACCGAAACGCCATTCTCAACCGACCTTCCAAAAGGCTTGCAATTTAAACCATCTTATTTTGGTTTCTCTGGGGCTTGTGGTGGTTGTGGCGAAACACCATATATCAGACTTGCAACAAGTTTGTTTGGAAAAAATATGGTAATTGCAAACGCAACTGGTTGCTCAAGCATCTATGGCGGTTCTTTTCCAAGTTGCCCTTATCTTAAGGATGAAGAAGGAAATGGTCCAGCATGGGCAAATTCACTTTTTGAAGACAACGCGGAATTTGGACTTGGACTTAAACTTGGAAACAAGTACAATTCAAGCAATCATAAACAAAGCGTTTGGATTATCGGTGGAGATGGCTGGGCATATGACATTGGCTATGGCGGTCTTGACCATGTTTTAAACGGAAAAGAAAATGTAAACATTTTGGTTCTTGACAGCGAAGTTTATTCAAACACTGGCGGTCAAGCATCAAAATCCACCCCACGCGGTGCAATGGTAAAATTTGCAAACACTGGAAAACAAACAAAGAAAAAAGACCTTGTTGCACTTGCAATCGCCTCAAAAAATTGCTATGTCGCACAAGTCAGCCTTGGCGCAAACATGAATCAATGCATAAAAGCATTTAAAGAAGCAGAAGCGTTTGATGGCCCAAGCTTGATTGTGGCTTATTCCCCATGCACAAATCACGGATTTGACTTGTCACAAACCCCAACCGAAATGCGTAAGGCAGTCGAGTGTGGCTATTGGTCACTTCTCAGATATAACCCTGAAACAGACCAATTGTCAATCGACAGTCAAAGTGACTTTGATAAATATGAAGAATTTATTAATGGTGAAAGCAGGTTCAGTGCAATTAAAGAACTTAAAGGTAATGAAGGTGCACAACTGCTTGAAAAAAGCAAAAAAGATGCACAAAACAGACTTGAAACAATCAAAAAATTCATAAGTTCAAGCAAAAATCAATAAAATATCACAAACAAACTTAAAATCAATAGTGTGATTTTGGTTGACAAGATGATGAAATTTATTTTAAAATAACAAAAATAAGACTTTTATAAAAGGTTAGAAATTTATGGATTTATTCAAAACTTGGT
>CAZQFT010000109.1:0-3693 GCA_964592565.1 uncultured Lachnospiraceae bacterium | reverse complement strand
TTATCATCAATTTCAAGAGGCTTAATTGTTTTAATCCAAAGCATAAAAGAAACAGATGAAATTCTAAGTTCAAGTTTTTCCAAAACTTGCTCCCAAAGGGTATTAATTTCTTGCATAATATCACTCCTATAAACAAAATTATTTTAAATTAAACAAAATAAATTGTCAAGCAACTTTGAAATATAAAAAAAATGTGCTAAAATAACAAAGATGAAGATTGAAAGCCTTACAATAAGAAATTTCAGAAATTATGATGCCCTTAAAGTTGACTTTGATGACAAGGTTAATGTTTTTATTGGAAAAAATGCTCAAGGAAAGACAAATTTGCTTGAAAGTATATTTTATTGTTGCATTGGAAAAAGTTTCAAAAGTTGCAAAGATAAAGAACTTATTAAATGGGGTGAAGAAAACTCACATATCAAACTTGTTTGTCAGAAAAAATACAGAGATATTGAAATTGACATAAACCTAAACAAATTGCAAAAAAAGAGCATAAAAATAAACGGACTTCCAATAAAAAAAATTGGAGAACTTATCGGAGAGATAAATATTGTTTTCTTCTCTCCACAAGAACTTAGGCTTGTAAGAGAAAGCCCAGATGAAAGAAGAAAATTTATGGATATTGACATTTCACAAAACAACAAGAGATATTTCTATCAACTTTCAAGATATGAGAAAATTTTGGCAAACAGAAATAAACTCCTCAAACTTTCACAGACTATTGATGCAGTAAAAGAAACAATTGATATTTGGGACAGAGCACTTGTTACGGCTGCAAAGTTTATCGCTTTTGAAAGGAATAAGTTTATTGAACAAATCATTCCTTATGCACAAAAAGCACATTCGTATATAAGCGGTGGAAAAGAAAATTTAAATCTTGTCTATAAATGCGGATGCGGCGTTGCACTTGATGGCAACTTTGAAAAGAATATGGATAAAATCTTAAAGAAAAATCTTGAGAAAGATTATAAACTTGGCTATACATCAATTGGTGTTCATAGGGATGATATTGACATATTTTTAAACGACACAGAGGTTAAAAGTTTTGGCTCACAAGGTCAACAAAGAACAGTTGCACTTTCACTGAAATTGGCAGAACTTGAAAATATGTACAACTTAAATGGGGAATATCCAATCTTACTTTTAGATGATGTTTTCAGTGAACTTGACATAGACAGACAAAACAGACTTTTAAAGTTTGTTGGCCGCACACAAACTTTCATTACTTGCACGGATGAAAGGCAAATTGAAGGAAAACTTTACAAGATTGTTGATGGTCAAATTAAAAATTAGAAATTTTAAACAAATAATACTTGAGAATAAGATAAAAATATTGTAGAATAAGATAAAAAGGAGAAAATTATGGGATCTTATGTTATGTGGATTTCAATTGCAATATTGGCACTGTTTTTGATTGTAGGGCTTGTTGCAGGGTTAATTAGAGGACTTAAGAGATCATCTTTGCACATAATTTTTATGGTTGCAAGTTTTATTATTGCGTTTTTGGTAACAAAACCAATCACAGAAATGATTTTACAGATAAATATTCCTGTTGATGGAGGCGATTTACCTCTAAATCAATATATTGCATCATTAATTCAAGAAAGTTTTGATTTGTCAAATTTTGATACAGCATCAACATTTCTTGAAAGGATGCCTGCGGCAATAGCATCACCAATTTTGTTTATACTTATTACTTTGGTGATTTATGGACTTTGTAGTATAATCTATTTGGTTGTTGCAAGAATTTCTTTTGGAAAGAAAAAAGAAGATTTTAAAAAACATAAACCATATCGTTGGTTTGGCGGAATTGTTGGAATGGCAGAAGCTTTTTTGTTTATGTTTATATTGTTCGCTCCATTGACATCTCTTACAAAGACATATCAAGAGATTGCCGAACTTCCTCCTGCTACGGCAGAGGCAGTTTCAACTGAAGAAGGTGGAAGTGAACAAATAAAGACTATTGCAGAAACTTTAAACGAAAGCGTTCCAGAACTTAATGAAATAATATTTGCATATAACGACAGTGTAATTGGGAAAATTGCTGGTGCAGGTGGACTTGATAATGCAATTTTTGATAAACTTTCAAATTTCGAACTTAACGGAGAGGAAATTAATTTCAGAACAGAAATTGTTACCCTTGCTGACACATATGACGAATTTGTTGTGGTTTATAACAATGTAAACGATAAAAATTATTCAAGCGTTGACCTTTCAAAATTAAAATCAAACATTGAAAAATTCTTAGATAATGGCATTTTCAAAACAATCATTTCAGACACAATAAAAGACATAGTTTTAAAATTTGATGAACTTGAAATAACAGATGCTCCAGAACTTTTAACAAATATGGTTGATGAACTTCAAGCAAAATTTTCAGTTGAAGGTTTTGATGTGCATCAATATTTAAAACACGACATTTTGAAACTTGTAGATACAGCGGACGTGTTGTTTAAAAGCGGAATTATTGAGTCTTTTGAAGCGCTTGAAACAACTGACATTGAATCAGTCTTAAAAATCATTGATCAAAAGGCAGAAAGTTTTGGAGATGTTTTGGAAGGAGTTTTAGGACTTAACATTGTTAATGACACTTTCAATTCGATAGGTAAATTTGTTTCAGAAACAATGAAAGAAACAATGGATAAAGACGGAATTTTGGAGATAGCACTTAATACAACCATTGATAAATCTGTTTTGGTGGAAGAGGTTGTTACTGCAATAGATGAGTTTGTAAAAATTACAGATTATATAAGCATATCAGAATTGACAAACTCAGAAAATCCAATTTCCGATTTAACAGAAATTGAAGACATTGAAGGTGCAATGGTTCAAATTGGAAAAGCGTTTGATGCCTTAAGAGATTTAGATATTTTAGTTTTGCCAGTTGAAGAGGGTGTAAGAACTGAAAAAGTGTATGTTTTTGACAATATTTTAAAGACATTAAACATCGAACTTCTTGGCGATGAAGTTTATGTAAATTTAACAGATGCTCAACCAACAACACTTGACACATATACAAAATTCTTTGGTTATATCAAAACACCAATCAAAATTGCTCAAGACCTTGAACTTTTCGACAGTGAAGCGTCGTTTGATGATATTCTAGACAAAGTTTTGGTCGGACTTAAATCAAACGAAAGTTTACTTTCAGGATTTTTACTTCCATTCTATCAACTTGACGAAGCGTCGTTTGACATAACAACCGAAGACGCAACATTTAAAGTTATGGTGTTCGACACAGTGATTGATATGCTTGGCTCAAATACAAACGGACTTCTGGACTTTACTGAAGTTAAGAGTGCAGACAATATTCTTATTTGGAATGAAGAACTCACATACATTGGAAAAACATTGAATAATCTTAATACTGGAAAAATTGGTGCGGACGAAAAGACATACATCAAATATATGCTTGAAACTGACGCCGACCTCGAACTTGTGATGTTAGACATGATAAACACCGACATCGACCAAGCAACTGATGGTGTACAAACAAATCTTAAACCAACATTAAAGACAATTTTTGACGCTCGCGTGTTTGCTCAATTTGAAGAAAGTATTTTTGACATTATTGACAGTTCAATTGCTGATTTTACAGGTGTAAATCCAAATACTGACACAACAAATGTTGATGCGACACAAGAAAGTGTTTTAAATACAATCGAAGAAATGCTCAGAATTACACTTAATGTT
>CAZQFT010000108.1:0-3698 GCA_964592565.1 uncultured Lachnospiraceae bacterium | reverse complement strand
CGTGCAGACAAAAAACAAATGCAGTTTATGGTCAAAGCAGTTTTAGGACTTGAAAAAGTGCCAAAACCAGATGATGCGGCAGATGCACTTGCAGTTGCACTTTGTCACAGTCAAATCAATCCAAATTTAAACATAAATGGAGTTTAAACTTCGAATTGTTTGTGCTGAAATTATCAAATTTAAAATTAAGAATGAAAAGGAGAGATTATGATTGCTTTTCTTGTTGGAACAATCGAGCAAAAATATGAAAACACGCTTTTAATGGATGTGAATGGAGTTGGCTATGAGTTGCTGATTTCAAACAATACACTTGTATCTTTACCAATGGAAGGCGAAACAGCAAAGGTTCTAACTTATTTGCAAATAAGCGAGAATGCTGGTGTTTGTCTGTATGGTTTTGCAAATGAAGAAGAAAAAATGATGTTCTTGAAACTTATTTCTGTTTCTGGGGTAGGCCCAAAAATGGCGATAACAATCCTATCTGGAATGAAATTGTCTGATTTGATGGTTGCAATTGCGACTGAAGATTGCAATTTGCTTTCAAAAATCAAGGGGCTTGGAAAAAAGACTGCCGAACGCATTTGTCTTGAACTTAAGGATAAGGTCTCTGCAAACACTTTGCCGCTTATTGACGGAGTAGATGTTGCGGGTGGTACTTATAATGAAAACGCACTTAACGATGCAGTCGAAACTCTTATAAGCCTTGGGGTGAACAAAAACGAGGCATATCGTCTTGCAAGAAATAAAGCAAGTGCTGATGCTACGGCAGAAGAAATCATATTAAAAGTCTTAAGAGAATTGGGAAGATAATTTTTAGTATTGCACAATATCAAGTGTATTACGCAAAGAATTTGACTGCATATTACACAATATATAGATTATAAAAGGATTTATTATGGAAGATAGATTTATTACAAGCAGTAAAAACTGGACAGATGCAGAAATCGAAAACTCACTTAGACCAACCTCGCTCGATCAATATGTTGGACAAGAAAAAGTTAAAGAGAGTTTGGAGGTTTATATCAAGGCTGCAAAGTCAAGAAAGGATGCCCTTGACCATGTGCTTTTGTATGGCCCTCCAGGGCTTGGGAAAACAACACTTTCTCATATTATCGCAAATGAACTGGGCTCTCAGTTTAAGATCACATCAGGTCCAGCAATCGAGCACGCTGCCGACCTAGCCGCAATTTTAACAAACTTAGGCAAAAACGATGTTTTGTTTATTGATGAAATTCATCGACTTACTAAAAGTGTCGAAGAAATTTTATATCCAGCGATGGAAGATTTTGCGTTAGATTTTATTGTTGGAAAAGGACCTTCTGCAAAAAATATGCGTCTAAAGATTCAACCATTCACTTTGATTGGGGCAACAACCAAGGCAGGAATGCTTACAAGTCCTTTGCGTGACCGTTTTGGAGTAATTTGTCGTCTTGAACTTTACAACGACAATGAATTGCAAATTATTGTTAAGCGTTCAGCAGGGGTATTAGGCGTTGAAATTGACGAAACGGCAAGTCTTAACATTGCAAAGCGCTCAAGAGGAACTCCTCGTATTGCAAACCGTCTTTTAAAACGCGTTCGCGATTATGCAGAAGTTATTGGAACTGGAAAAATAACTACAGAAATTGCAGACCAAGCCCTTGCTAAAATGGAAATCGATGATCTAGGTCTTGATTTTATTGACAGAAAAATCCTTGAGAGTATAATCTATAAGTTCGGTGGTGGTCCTGTTGGGCTTGACACACTTTCTGCAACAATAAGTGAAGATGCCAGCACTATTGAAGATGTCTACGAGCCTTATCTTATGCAACTTGGCTTTGTCGCAAGAACCCCACGCGGACGCGTTGCACTTGAAAATGCTTATAAACATTTGGGTATTGACTACACCACTAAATAATTCAAAAAAAATCGTATTTCGCGTGCTTGTATATAAATTATGATACGATAAAAGTACAGAAAAAATTAATTTTTATGGCAACAAAAAAATTCAAAATAACATTGAATAATATTTGTTAGCCAAAAATTTGTAGCAAATAAGAGGATATCATGCAAAAAGAACTATTAAAAAGCACATATTATTACGATTTGCCTCAAGAACAAATCGCACAAACACCAATTGAACCACGAGACCATTCTCGTCTTTTTTGCTATGATAAAATTGGCGACAAAATGGATGTTACAATGAGGTTTTATGACATTGTTAACTTTTTAAAGGCAGGGGATGTTCTTGTAATCAACAATACAAAAGTCCTTCCCGCAAGGCTTTATGGATTTAAAAGTTCAACTGGCGCAAAAATCGAAATTTTGCTGCAAAAACGCATTGATTTACACAACTGGGAGGTTATTGCAAAGCCAACAAAACGACTCTCTGTTGGAACAGAAATTATTTTTAACGAAAATATCAAATGTATCGTCACTGAAATTGGAACTTATGGCGGTTGCAAGGTCCGATTTGAATACTCTGATAAAAAAAGTTTTGAAGAACATTTAATTGAGATTGGTACAATGCCTTTACCACCTTATATTAAGGAAAAATTGAAGAACCAAGAGCGTTATCAAACTGTTTACGCAAAGGTTGATGGCTCGAGTGCTGCACCAACTGCAGGACTGCACTTTACACCTCAATTAATGGAAAAAATCAGGGCTAAGGGCGTTGAAATTTGCGAAGTTTTATTGCATGTTGGCTTAGGAACTTTCAGACCAGTAAAAGAAGATAACATCCTCAATCATGAGATGCACAGCGAATATTTTGAAATTACTGAAGAAGTGGCAAACAAGATTAACACCGCAAAAAGAGAAGGCAGACGAGTTATTGCAGTTGGCACAACATCTGTACGAGTTCTTGAAAGCGGAGTGAATAAAGATGGCTTCTTAGAAGCACAAAAAAGAGAAACAAAAATCTTTATTTATCCTCAATACGATTTCAAAATTGTGGATGCGCTCATAACAAACTTTCACCTTCCAGAAAGCACTCTGATTATGCTTATTGCGGCATTTATAGGCGACATAGACAAAACACTGGAAATTTACAACACTGCGGTTAAGGAAAAGTTTAGATTTTTCAGTTTTGGCGATGCAATGTTTATTTACTAAAAAGAGTCTTATTTCTTTAGAAACCAAAAAGAAAGATAATAGATTGGTTTACAATTAACGGAATCTACAAAGCAATGCCAAGACCTTTTGTCAATGTGTACGAAATAGTTGAAAAAGACGGCAAAAAATTTAAAAGATTTACTTTAATAGAGGATTAATATGCAAAATTGTAATTTTAGTTACGAGATAATAAAAGAATGTCCTAAAACTGGCGCGCGTGCTGGTGTTTTTCACACGCCACGAGGTGACATTAAAACTCCTGTTTTCATGCCAGTTGGCACACAAGCAACCGTTAAAGGCTTGCGTCCTGAAGATTTGAATGATATGGGTGCTCAAATTATTTTATCAAACACATATCATCTTTTTTTGCGTCCTGGCGAAGATATAGTTGAAAAAGCAGGCGGCTTACATAAGTTCATGAACTGGGATAAACCAATTTTGACGGACAGTGGCGGTTTTCAAGTGTTTTCGTTATCTGATTTACGCAAAGTATCTGAAAAAGGGGTTGAATTTCGCTCGCACTTAAGCGGAGAAAAATTTATGATGACGCCAGAACTTTGCATGGATATTCAAGAAGCACTTGACAGTGATATTCATATGGCACT
>CAZQFT010000107.1:0-3764 GCA_964592565.1 uncultured Lachnospiraceae bacterium | reverse complement strand
AAAGAAATCTTACAAAGTTGGTGACATCGTAGCCGTTGAAGAAACAACAAAAGACTTTGGAAGAATTGCTGCCCAAACAGCAAAACAAGTTGTTATGCAAAAACTTAGAGAACTTGAAAGACAAAACGCTGTCAGCGAACTTTCAGAGAAAGAAGACGAACTTTTGACAACAATTGTTAAGCGTGTTGATGGAGATAATGTTTATGTTCAAATTGCTGGAACTAATACTGAAGGTGTTATGATGGCAAATGACAGAATCCCTGGCGACAAATTTAACATAGGCGACAGAGTGAAAGTTTATGTTAAGAAAATTAAAGACAGTTTCAAAGGTCCACAAATTCAAGTTTCAAGAAGCAACATTGGATTTGTTAGAAAATTGTTTGAATTGGAAGTTCCAGAAATCGCAAGCGGCGATGTAAAGATTAAGAGCATTGCTCGTGACGCTGGAAATCGTACAAAAGTTGCTGTTTATACAGAAAAACAAAATGTTGATGCAATTGGTGCTTGCGTTGGAAATCGTGGTGCAAGAATCAACACAATTGTAAACGAACTTAATGGCGAAAAAATCGACCTTGTTGAATATTCTGAAGATCCACTTGAATATATTGCAAGAGCGTTGAGCCCAGCAAAAGTTCTTTCAGTTGAAACAAACGACAGCCTTAATATGTCACAAGTTATTGTTCCAGACGACAAACTTTCGTTGGCAATCGGAAAAGGTGGTCAAAATGTTCGTCTTGCAGCAAAACTTACTGGTTGGAAGATTGATGTTAAACCAGAAGCGTTTGTTAAACCAGCAAACACTGAGGTTGACAACAGTGAAACTGAATATGAACTTACAGAACTTTCAGATGACAACTCTTTTGATATGGGTGATTTGGAAGAACTTGAACCAATTGAAGAACTCGAAGATTTAGACGAGTAAAAAATCGGGGTGTTTATGCAAAATAAACCAAAAGAAAAAATAAGAATGTGCATTGTATGTCGCGGTCAAAGCGATAAAAAAACTTTGCTTAGAATTGTAAAAAACAAAGACGGAGAAATTTTTGTTGATAAGACAGGGAAAGCAAATGGTCGCGGGGCATATGTTTGCAAGTCAACCGAATGCTATGAAAAACTTTGCAAGCAAAAAAGTTTGAATAAGGCTTTTAAGTGCGAAGTTTCGGCAGAGATATATCAGAAAATCGGAGAAGAAATTGAGTAAACTTACTGGATGGATTTCAATTGCAAGAAAGGCTGGTTATTGCATAATTGGGCAAGACAAATTGCTTGATTATGACAAGAAACTTTACCTTATCTTGCTTGATGAAAGTGCGGGCAAGGCACTTGAAAGGCAGATGAATTTCCTTTCTAAAGA
The DNA here is from genome assembly GCA_964592565.1 of uncultured Lachnospiraceae bacterium. GTDB lineage: Bacteria > Bacillota > Clostridia > Christensenellales > UBA1242 > Caccovivens. Next base: position 2,410 of record CAZQFT010000107.1, on the reverse strand, counting down.
AAAAGACATTCCACTGCTTATGGTGGACGGTTTGTCCCATATGCTTGCAATTGAAAATTGCAAAGTGTTGGGAATTAAGAACAAGGCAATCAGCGAAAATTTGATTAAAATCATAAAAGGAGACAATTAGTGGCAGCACAACAACTTAACGCACTTAAAACAATAAACAATTTGCAAAGAGATGGCTCGTTGCAGGGTTTATTGTTGTCTATCAAACAAGCGAAAACTGACATTGACGGATTTTCAAAGAATTTGTCTGTTCAAAAAAGCAAACTTCAAGCTAAGGCAGAAGAGGAAAAGAGATTGGCAGAACTTAAGGCAAAAGAGGCTCAGAAATTGAAGGAGCAAGAGGCGGCTGCTGAGAAGAAGGAAGAAAAACCTCAAGTTCAAGCACAGGCTCGTCCTCAAGAACAGCCTAAGAAAGAACAAAGACAGCCATTTGCTCAAGGAAATAATCAAAACAACAACTTCAGAAAGTTTGATAATGCCAATAATGGTGGCTTTAACAATAGAAAATCATTCAATAATCAACAAAATGGTGGAAATCCAAGATTTGCACCTCGTGGACAACAAGGTCAAGGGCAACAAGGTGGATTTAACAGGATTCAAAATTTCAATCCAAATCGACCAAACAACAATGCTCAAGGCGGATCAAAGAAGGCAAATCCATTTGTTTCAACGCGTGCAAATGGATTCAAATCTTTTGCTCCACAACCTACTGAGAGCAGTGCTGTGCTTGCTCAACCAGAACGCAATTTTGGAAACAAGAACAAACAAAGAAGAAATATTGATGAAAGCAAGAAACTCGGTGCAAAACAAAAAGCGGGTTTTGCAAAACAAAACAACATTCTTGTTATGGATGAAGACGGTTTTGAAGAAACAACAATGGGTTCAAGAAAACTCATAAAGAAGAAAAAAGAGGTTGAAGTTGTTGTTGCGCCTCAAGTTACGCATGCTGTTTTGACTTCAAATGAAATCACAGTAAAAGAATTGAGTGAAAAAATTGGCAAGCCGGTTGCAGAAATTGTTAAGAAACTTATGCTTTTGGGTGTTATGGCAACAATCAACAGTACGATTGATTTTGACACTTGTGAACTTGTTTCAAGTGAACTTGGGGTAGAACTCGAACTTAAACTTGACAAGACATATGAAGAAAAATTGCTCGAAAGTTCAGCAGCGGCTGAAGACGAAAAGAACTTGGTTAAGCGTCCACCAGTTGTAACTGTAATGGGACACGTTGACCATGGTAAAACATCTCTTTTGGATGCTTTCAGAAAGACAAATGTTGTGCTTGGGGAAGCCGGCGGAATTACACAAAAAATTGGTGCTTATCAAATCTCGTTTAATGGTGAAAAAATCACTTTCATTGACACTCCTGGACACGCTGCATTTACATCTATGCGTGCAAGAGGCGCGGAAGTTACTGACATTGCAATCCTTGTTGTTGCAGCGGATGACGGAATCATGCCACAAACAGTTGAAGCAATCAATCATATTAAGGCTGCAAATGTTCCTATGATTGTTGCAATCAACAAAATGGATAAGCCTGAGGCAAACCCAGACCGTGTTAAACAACAACTTACAGAACATGGTGTTCTTCCTGAAGAATGGGGTGGAGATGCAATTTGTGTTCCAATTTCAGCAAAAATGGGGATGGGACTTGACGAACTTAAGAAAATGATTTTGCTTGTTGCAGAAATGCAAGAACTTAAAGCGAATCCAAACAAAATGGCGACTGGAACTGTTATTGAGGCTGAACTTGACAAGAATCGCGGTGCGGTTGCAACAGTGCTTGTTCAAAGCGGAACTTTGAAAATTGGTGATTCAATTATGTCAGGTATTACTTACGGAAAGGTTAAGGCGATGTTTGACGAAAACGGAAAACCAGTTAAGAAGGCTGGACCTTCAACACCAGTTGCGGTTATGGGCTTTAATGATGTTCCAAGTTCTGGAGATGCTGTTTATGCTGTTGAAGAAAGTTTGTCAAAACAAGTTATTAATGAAAGAATAAACAAGATTAAGCAAGAGCGTGCTAAACACACTTCTGGGGTTAGCGCAGATGACTTTATGAGCAGAATCCATGAAGGCAAACTCAAAAATCTTAATGTTATTTTGAAGGCCGACACACAAGGTTCTGTTGAGGCTCTTAAGGCTTCCCTTGAAAGCATCAGAAATGACGAAGTTAAGGTTGTTTGTATTCACAGCGCACCTGGCGCAATTACTGAAAGCGACATCGATTTGGCTCAAACAACTGGTGCGGTTGTTGTTGCGTTTAACATTAAAACTCCATCTAAGACAGCACAACTTATTGAAAGCATGAAGGTTGAATTTGTTGAATCGAAGATTATCTATGAAATCATCGAACAAATCACAAGAATGTCTAAGGGCATGATGGCAATCAAATATGAAG
>CAZQFT010000106.1:0-3802 GCA_964592565.1 uncultured Lachnospiraceae bacterium | reverse complement strand
AATTTTCAATATGTTCTAGTTTTTTATTCGTTGTCCGTTTTAATCAAACAACATCTTGTTACTCTAATTCTTTAAATATTAGCCAGTTTCAAAAGTTGGTGGCTAACTTGGTGTTTTTTAATTTATTTTGTTTTTTCTGTCTTAATTTCTTTAAATTGATAAACTCTTTTACTTGTAAACTTGAATGTATAGTTTTCTTTCAATTTTCCGTCAACGACAGCAAGTTTACATTCATTTCCAGAAACTGTAAGAGTAGAACTTGACAATTTTTTTGTGTCAACAGTGCTCGTTAAAGAAATTGACCAAGACCCATCCTCTTTTTCAGAAAATCTTACAGAAGAAGCATAAGTGTAAGTGTTGTCTTTAAATTTATACTCCTTTTTAAAACCAGGGAAAACGCAAACATTTTTTGATCTGATTTTAGAAGTAGCCTTAAAGCCTTTAACATCATATACAAACTTTTTCAAAGGTACTGCACCTGATTGTTCCATAAGATTAAACAACTTATCAACATTTTCATTTAATTCAACTTTCATTTTCGACCTCCAATACTAAAAATATAACATAAATTATTTTTCTAATCAAGAGGTTTTTAAAAAAATGTTAAGAAATTTTAACTTTTTATATATTGACAAGCACATTGAATTGTGATAATATTTTATCAAGGAGTTAATATGGAAAACAAGCAAAACAAGACGCCAAAATTTGTTGAATATTTCATGAAGAAAATGAATGATTCAAAGACTGAAGAAAAAGTTGAAGTAGAAGCATCAAAAACACCGATGACAGGATATTCTCGTACAAAGGTTCTTGCAAGCAAGCCAAAAGATTTTGAAAGATAGTAAAGGAGAATAAAATATGAAGAAAAAAGATAAACTTCTTAAAACTTTCATGGCATGTGCTTATACTTCAGCCGGAATTGCTCTTTTTGGTTTTATTTCATTTTTTGCACAAATAGGCGTTTCGGCTAAGTCTGAAGGAATCGTAAAAGAAAATGGATATACTGAATTTAATCAGCAGTATAAAGCAGAAAAATTGGCAGAACTTACAGACAAATTTAACGCTGGAGAAATCACAAGCGACGAGTTCCTTGAAACAAGCAAAAATATAGAAGACTATGATAGGAATGCATACATGGAAGAATATGCCAATGCAGAGGAATTAAAAAGTTATAAAAAATTGAAAAAAGCAGACGAAGTTTTGGAAAAAGCAATCTGGGCAATTCCAACAGGAATAGGTCTTTTTGCATTGGCTGGCATTCCTGCAATTGCCATTGAATTGAAAAATATGGAAAAGGCAGAAAAACAAGAAGAGACATCAGAAGAAATTTTGATAAGCGAAACCAAGTTGGAATATGTTGACTATGAATATGTTTCTGAGTATGGTGGGACTAAAGTGCCAGTTGCTTGGGATGTTACGCCTGAAGGAAAACTTCAAAAGCCAGAAGTTCCAGAGATTAAATTCGAAAAATAAACTTATAAAGGGAAAGGCAATTATGAAAAAAGGGATTATAAAAGACAGAATGATGGCACTTTTGCTTTGCGAACTTGCGTTTGGTGGGCTTGCAATTGCAGGAACAATTCTTGGGCTCAACAACTCCTACAAAATGGAGAAAGAGAGAAATGCAATTGTTTCAGAGGCTGGCTATGACGAGTATAATGCTGAATATAAGAAAGAGCAAGCAAGTGATTTGCTTGAGCAATTCAAAAATGGTGAACTTTCTGAATATGAGTATTCAAAAGCAACAGCATCTTTAAAGGATTACAGCGTAGAAACTTTTATGAATGAACATGCAAGTGCAGAGTATCTGGAAGAATATAAAGCAATTTTAAAATCAGACAAAAAACCCTATGTTTATTACGGAATGTTTTGTGCTGGGTTTTTAGGGACTATTGGTGTATGTTACTTTTCATATAAATATTCATATAAAGATGATAGAAAAGACAGCACAAATTCACAAAAAATAAAGATGAAGAATGGAAAATCTCTTGCAGTTGAACCATTAGTCAAAGAGGATTTTGCGATTGAAGAAGTGCTCGATTGTTTGAAACTTACAAACAGCATGGCAGAGCCTTCTCAAGAAACAAAAGAAAGAGATAAGTAAAATTTGAATTTTAGTTGACAAATTCAAGAAAGAAATAATATAATTAAAACAGCGATGAAGGAATTGGCAACTCCCGAGCAAACGCGTGTCGGCGTAAAGACAATAATGAGAATAAGATTCCAATCTTATAAAATAGGGTGGAACAGCGGTTAAGATTTAGTCGCCCCTATGTCCTTGTGGCATGGGCGATTTTTTATTGCTTATGCAGAAACTTCAATGATAATAAAAAGGAGAAAAAGAAATGGAAGAAAACAAACTTACTATGGACAAACTTGTGGCTCTTTGTAAAGGACGCGGATTTGTATTTCCAGGAAGTGAAATCTACGGAGGTCTTGCAAACGCTTGGGACTATGGCCCACTTGGAGTTGAACTTAAAAACAACATTAAAAAGGCTTGGTGGCAAAAATTTGTAACGGAGTGCAGATATAATGTCGGACTTGACAGTGCAATTTTGATGAATCCACGCGTATGGAAGGCGTCAGGTCACTTGGGCGGATTTTCTGACCCATTAATGGATTGCAAGGCTTGTAAATCTCGTCACAGAGCAGATAAACTTATTGCAGATTATGTTGCAGAGAACAAACTTGATCTTGACATTTCAGGGTGGGAAACCGACAATAAAAAAATGGAAGACTACATTGCAGAAAACCATGTAAAATGCCCAGAATGTGGAAAGAGTGATTGGACATCAATCAGAAAGTTTAACCTTATGTTTAAAACCTTCATGGGCGTAACTGAAGACAGCACAAGCACAATTTATTTGCGTCCAGAAACAGCACAAGGAATTTTTGCAAACTTTAAAAATATTTTGCGTGCAACAAGAAGCAAAATGCCTCTTGGTGTTGGACAAATCGGAAAATCATTCAGAAACGAAATTACACCAGGGAACTTCATTTTCAGAACAAGAGAATTTGAGCAAATGGAACTTGAATTTTTCTGTAAGCCAGGAACAGATCTTGAGTGGTTTGATTATTGGAGAACATACTGCAAAAATTGGCTTCTTTATATGGGAATTGACGAAAACAAACTCCGTCTTCGCGATCACTCACCAGAAGAACTTTGTTTCTATTCAAAAGCGACAACAGACTTTGAGTTTTTGTTCCCATTTGGATGGGGAGAACTTTGGGGGATTGCGGACCGCACAGACTATGACCTTACTCAACACGCAAACGAATCTAAACAAAACCTTGAATATGTTGATCCGGTTACAAATGAAACATATATTCCATATGTCATCGAGCCATCTCTTGGTGTTGACAGAATGTTTTTGGCAGTTTTGTGTAATGCTTACAATGAAGAACAACTTGAAAATGGAGAAACTCGTACTGTTTTGAAACTTGCCCCACATCTCGCACCTTTCAAAGTGGCAGTCCTTCCACTTTCAAAGAAATTAAGCGAGAAAGCGGATGAGGTTTATGCACTTTTGAGCAAGCAATTTTCATGCGACTATGACGAAGCGGGTTCAATCGGAAAGCGTTATCGCCGTGAGGATGAAATCGGAACTCCATACTGTGTAACAATTGATTTTGACACACTTGAAAACGAAACAGTAACTGTTCGTGACCGTGACACAATGGAGCAAATTCGTCTTCCAATCAGTGAACTTTCTGTATATATTGCTGAAAAAGTTAAGTTTTAACATAAAAAGATAAAAAGGCGGAAAATTCCGCTTTTTTTCATTAAAACCTTTGCCTTTAA
>CAZQFT010000105.1:0-3806 GCA_964592565.1 uncultured Lachnospiraceae bacterium | reverse complement strand
ATTGTTGTTCCAACTTTTGCTGTAATTGACGCAATCGTTCCCGTTCCACCATTCGCATCAAATGTAATTGTATAAGTACGGGTAATCATTTTAAAGTACATGTAAATTGTTGTTGACGAATTTTCTCCAACCCAAATTGTTTGCGATGTTAACTCATCTATACTCAGAAATGGTAGCGGGTGAAAGCCTATGCCAACACAAGCAAAATCATCGGATTTTATTATATTTGCTATCTGAATGTATTGTGATGTTTGAAAAGAATAATAACTACTATCTAACAATGTCTGGGTGGATTGTTGCTCATCTGTTGCAAAATAAGCCGTAACTGAACATTGTGCAACATAATCACTGTTTGTTTTATAAGTCTTACTTCCATATGCGGTTTCCCAATATGCAACAATTTTAACAGAAGTAGTCGTTACGATCCCATCTTCACCTGTTTTTGACCAGTTGACAAACAATGTAGCTGGATTAAGCACACGAAGATCATAAGAATCACCACAATTATATTCTGGTATATCTGTTATTGTCGGCGTTTTATTAAAGCCATTGAAAGTTGAACCAGCAGAAGAAACAGAATTTTCATATGCATAATTTATTCCAACAAGTGATTGTCCCCACTCCTCTTGTGGAAAATACATTATTTTTATTGCAGATTCCCCCACTATTGCACTTTGAGGGACAAATTCTACTGGACTATTATAAAAATATACATGTTTGTATTTATAACCATAATAGTAAAATATTCTAAGCACTGGCATACACATCAAATCGGCAGTAATGAGCGAGTCTGCAGAGTTTGCTGCAATTCTGATCCATGTGTAGTACGGATTCTCAGTAATTCCAGCAACACATTCTTCTACATCCCAATGGCAGAAAGAGTATCCACTAAGAGTGGAACTCGTTGATGCACCAATGTCGTCGGTCTCCCCTTCATAATACGGCCCAGCATGTAACAATCCATCAACAGAAAGCCAATATGATGGTAAATCAGTAATTCTGACAAGTAATGAACTAGCGAGAGAAGTGCTGTACAATCCCCCATTATTATTAGAAGTCACACCCGAGCCTTGATAATATACCTCTCCACCTTCCACAAACCATATTGTTCCACTTACATTTGCAACACGAACATCATAGAAGACATCAAAAATGCAATTCTGGTTAAGAGAATAGCCACCTGTAAGGCAAATAACTCCCACAAACCCAACCGTCCTTACCAATCCAGCAATGCCACCAGCGCCATATCCCAAGCATTGCGAAACAACTGCATTATGTGACGATGTATTAATTATTGCAAAATATGAAATATAGAGATATGAATTTTGGAGCCTTCCGGCGATTCCGCCTCCATATGTTGCGTAGCTTTCTATTACAGATGCAGTAGAATTGGATGTCGTCAATCCCAAAAACGCAATGTTCATCAAAAAAGAATTGTTCGCCCCACCAACAACCCCTCCAAAAAAGCTTACAAATCCTGAGTCATCACCAACAATTATTTTGACTCCAGAAGAATTAATAACTTGCATTTCTGTCATTTTGCAAGCAACAGCCATTCCAACGATGCCTCCAATAAAATGGCAAGAAACTGTATTCATTACTAAATTATATATGGAAACATTTGCAATTGACGAGTTGTATGCATAGGCAACAGCCCCACCGCAATATCTTTCAGCAGAAGAATCTGAAATGGTTTTGAATTGAATTACTGTATTGACAAATAAAACATTTTGAATTATTGCATCTTGCACACATCCAAAAAAACCAATATAATAATTTCCATCTGGATTTAAATAACTTTCAAGAGGACTATTCAACTTTGCACCAATAATTCTGTAATTATTTCCCTCAAAAACTCCCGTAAATGGGTTTGCCGATGTCCCAATCGGAATCCATGATGTTGAAAGAGATGACATATTAATATTTCCCATCAACACATAACATGCACTTGCATAAGTTCTGTCTCCATTTATTATATATTCGCCAATTTGCCACAACTGTATCGGATCTCTTATTTGATATGGATCCTCATAGGTTCCACTGCCCGTTAAATTTGTGCTTGTTACTAAGTCTGAATTCCCCCCCCCATCATTTTGGTCAACCAAAAGGTTTCCGCACAAAACACATGCGAAACACACTAAAATGGCAAAAATTTTTGAAAAAAACTTTTTATTCATGTATTTATTTTACATAATTAGTCAAATTTTACAAAACGATTTTATATAAAAATTAAAAAAAGTCCAATTTTTGTGCTTGAAAATAAACACTTTTGGGGACTTTTTATATTTTTTATTTCTTTGGGCAAATTTTGTCCATTCCGCCCATGTATGGTCTGAGGGCTTCTGGAATGAAAATTGTTCCGTCTTTTTGAACATTGTTTTCAACAAATGCAATAATCGCTCTTGGAGAAGCAAGCACTGTGTTGTTGAGTGTGTGAAGATAATATGTTCCCTTTTCACCCTTTGCGCGAATTCCAAGACGGCGAGCCTGTGCGTCACCCAAAGTTGAGCAAGAGCCAACTTCAAAATATTTTTTCTGTCTTGGGCTCCATGCTTCAATGTCGCAAGATTTAACTTTAAGGTCAGCCAAGTCACCACTGCAGCACTCAAGCGTGCGAACTGGAATGTTTAAGTTTCTGAAAACATCAACTGTATATTTCCACATTTTGTTATACCAATTCATGCTGTCCTCTGGCTTGCAGATAACAATCATTTCTTGCTTTTCAAATTGGTGAACGCGATAGACTCCGCGCTCTTCAAGACCATGTGCCCCACCTTCCTTTCTGAAGCATGGGCTGTAAGATGTCATGCAAATTGGAAGTTCGTTTTCGCCAATGATTTGTCCTTTAAACTTTCCAATCATAGAGTGTTCACTCGTTCCAACAAGATAGAGGTCTTCACCTTCAATTTTGTACATCATCGCTTCCATTTCAGCAAAACTCATAACGCCGTTTACGACATCGCTTCTGATCATAAATGGTGGAATTGCATAGATAAAGCCTTGGTTGATCATATAATCTCTTCCATAAGCAATCATTGCTTCATGAAGTCTTGCGGCATTTCCCAAAAGATAATAGAAACCGTTTCCGCTTGTGCGACCAGCACTGTCTTTGTCAAGTCCGTCAATTGAAGCCAAAATGTCTGCGTGATATGGGATTTCAAAATCTGGCTCAATAATTTCACCAAAAACTTCGTTTTCAACATTTTCTGTATCATTCTTTCCGATTGGCACGCTTGGGTCGATGATGTTTGGAATTGTCATCATAATCTTTTTGATTTTTTCTGCAACAATTTCTTCTTCCTTTTCAATTTCCGCAACGCGTTCATTATTTGCTTTTACTGTTTCTTTGATTTTGTTTGCTTCTTCAACTTTCTTTTCTTTCATCAATGCACCAATTTGTGCAGAAAGTGTATTGCGGCTTGCACGCAATGCGTCCCCTTCTTGCTTAAGTGCACGAAGAGTTTTGTCAAGTTCTTCAACTTCGTCAACAAGTGGAAGTTTTGCATCTTGAAATTTCTTTCTAATGTTTTCTTTTACAATCTCTTTGTTTGTTCTAATTAAATTAATATCAATCATTTTTATTTCTCCTTAATTTTTGATTTATTTCTTTAAGTTTTGTTTTTATTTGAATTTATGTCGACAAAATAACTCATCCCTTTCGGGAAATACGCAAATATTTTAAATTATTTTGGTTGTTTGTTTTCATAATCTCTCCTTTAAAAACAAAAAATCCCTAAAAAGAAAAATCTTTTTAGAGATGATGAATTTCACCACGGTGCCACTCTAATTGAACCCAAAAGTTCCAC
>CAZQFT010000104.1:0-3833 GCA_964592565.1 uncultured Lachnospiraceae bacterium | reverse complement strand
GTAATGGAAAAACAGATTCGTTTAATTTGGAAGTCATTGTTCCAGTATCAAAAATTTCGATAGATGAAGACAAGAAATATATTATTTCTGGACAAAACGATATTGTTTTTCCAACCGTAATAATTTATCCAAATGATGCCACAAATCAGAAGATTTTTTATGCAAGTTTAAATGAACAGATTGCGGAAATCTCTCAAGAAGGAATCATATCATTCAAAGAAATTGGAAGTTGTATTTTTACCGCAACCAGCGAAGATGGAGGATTTACAGTTGAATTTACCGCAAACTATACAGGAGGGTACATAATTTCTGCTGAAATTGATTCGGATTATAAAAACTTAGAGTTGAATTATGAGGATTTTGCATTAGATAATAGCTTAAAAATCCCTGTAAAAAATTTATATCCTGCCAATGCAGATATAAAAAATGTAATTTATGAAACATCAAATCAAAATGTTATAAAAGTTTCTTCAGACGGCACAGCTCTTGAAGTTGTTGGCGGAGGAAATGTCATAATAACTGTAAAAATAATCAAGCAAAACGGAGAGATTGTTTCAATTGGCACTTCAAATATATTTGTAAAACGCAAAGCAGATGAAATAATTGTAAAAAATGGAGGAAGTCTTGTTCAAGATAATGAAGAAATTGAAATAGATGTTTCAAGTTATCAGATTGATTATCAAATTTTGCAACCTGATTATACGGACGAAATAACTTTTAGTTCAAGTGATGAAAATTTGGCAAAAGTTACAAATTATGGGCGAGTAATTTTTAACAGACCAGGCAATGTAACTATAAGAATAGATGCAAAAGACGAAGAAGGTGTTTATCTTTCAAGGGTGTTTGTTGTAAATTATTCTGCGGCAGAGAAAGAAATATTGATTACATCCCTAACGCCTGATGTAATTACATTAAACTATCCTGATGAATTTGGATTTGTCTATGATTCAAGTTTAAATCTGTCAGCGGTCGAATATTCAATCACGGGGGATTCAGTTTCATTTGACAAAGATGAATATGTTTTTAAAACTCAAAAGGGCGGAAATTCCACAATTGTTGCAGTGTCAAATGGGGTGTCTATTACAATCAATATTGTTGTGCTTAGAGAGGTTTCTTCTTTAAATGTTTGGAGCAATGATGTTGATTTGTCGAGCAAAAGTGTCACAACATCCAAAAAGGTTGTGCAGTTTAACAGTGAAATTGCTCCAGAAGATGCAACCACTCAAAATGCTACATATAAAGTTGAACCAAATGATGGTGTTGCAAATGTTGACAGTGAGGGTAGATTGACTTTTCTTAAGGCTGGCACAGCGAAAGTTGTTGTTTCGGCAGATAATATTTCATACAGTTATGAAATAACCTCGACATTTGGGCTTCCAACGGATTTTGTTTTAAGTGAAACAAACCTTACTCTTTTCATATGGGGTGAAAATAAAGAAACGGCAACCATTGGCGTATCAGATTTAAATCACATAAAAATCTTTGGATTTAATCCAAGCGACTATGTTTTCAGTCTTTCAGATGTTGCATTTAGGTCTGAAGATGAATCGATAGTTACTGTGGATAAAGATGGAAACATTTCTGCACAGTCAAAAGGAAAAACTCTCATCTATGCCTCAATTAATGGAATTGAAAAATCAATTTTGGTTGAAGTAAAAGTTAAGTCAACAGAAGTGAAGTTTGTTGCAGACAATCAAGAGGTAAATCAATCAAGAATTATCGGCGAGTCGATTGATTTAAGCAAGTTTGTTGTTGTTGGACCAGAGCAAGCGAATGACAAAAGCGTAACTTATTCTTTAAGCACACAAAGCAGTATGTTCGCAAGCATTTCCGAGCAAGGAGTTTTGACATTCTTAACAGAAGGATGTGCTGAAATTACTATTAAAACAAACGATAGCGGAGTTTCAACAGTTATCAGAATTACCAAAATCAGTTCTCCGGACATATTGAAAATTTATAAAGGCGAAACGGATGTGTCGGACGAAAATCTTAAAGTTCTTGCAAACGATGCCTCACCAATCTTAAGGGTTGTTGCCACTGCAAGCAATCTTTTAGACGAATACAATGTTGATTTAAACAATATAACGGCGGTTTTTGAAAGTGAAGAAACAATGGTTATAAGCATTACGAAAGATGAAAGCCATGCTGGATATTTCACTGTTGCCCGAACGGATGAAATTAACAAATCTTTAAGTACGAAGATAACATTTAGTTATGGGGATACAACAGTAAGTTTGAATATTAAGTTCTATCGAATTACAGGAATAACGATGTCGCTTGACAACGAAGATGATAAAAACTTTGGACTTCAACGCACAAGAGTGTTTGGAACATATTCATATGTTAATGGTGCGAGATCAACCACTTTGAATGTTGAAGCAACTGCTCTTTCAGAGAGCAATCAAGACAAACTTTATTGGTTCTCAAGCGATGAGGCTTTTGTTTCAGTAAATGATGGAGTAATGACTTTTAACCAAATTAAAAATGGAGAAGTTACAATTACGGTTGGGAATGAATCGAGTTTAGAAGATTGCATTTATACTGATTCATACACTTACACAATAGTTGTAGGTCTAAATGTAACTTCAAATGAGAGTTGGCACAATGCTATAAGTTCTAGTTTGGGACAAGTCAATATTGTTCTTCAGGCAAATTTGGGGACAGACCAAGACAAAAATGCACATCCTGATCAGTCTTTTGATTATTTTTATCCTACAAATACGAATTTTAGCAAAGATGTTTATGGAAATGGATTTGTTTTAAATTTTCATAATTTCCCTCTTGATCAAAATTACGGCATGCCATTCCATGGGAAAATTTACAATGTAACATTGAAAGGACATGACACAAACGATAGTAAAGAATATGAATATATACATATTCTTTATAGTGGAGCAACCATGGAATACTGTGTTGTTCAAAACATGAAGAGAGGAATTTCTGTAAGTTTAAACGATACGAGTGTCTATGTCAAAAATTGTGTAGTTAAGCATACGACCCAATATGGAATGCTTCTTTGCGAAGAAACCAACCAAACAGTATACATAGAGAATATGGTTTTCTATGATGTAGGTATGTGTGCAGTAAACATTCAAAATGGAACGCTGAATATAAAAGGGTTCTGTGATGTATATAATTTTAAGAAATATACAGATTTTGATTGGAGTTATCAGTCAGTTCTAAAAAGCACCTATCAAGACAGTTCAATGGCAAGTTATGTTGATAAGAGTGGCGGAACTAGCGTAGGCGATTGGGTTGCAAATGTTGCCATTGTGATTGTCAAAATCGCTGGAACACCAAAAGTTACTTCTATAAATTTTTGGGATGAAACCTCTCAAAATTATATAGCCGATACTGATAACTGCACTGGACTTTATTATAACAAAATTTACAAAACAACAGGCACATTTATTAAAACGCATCTTTATTTATGGACGCCACCAGTAAGTACATCTTACATAAAATATGGTCAAAATATGGACAATTTTGAAGATAAAGCCTATAGGACGATTTAAATTTAAGGAAAAACCAGCTTATGAAGTGCCCTAGTATAGGGTGACTTTAAGATGCTGGTTTTTTATCTTTAAATTAAAAAAAGTGAGCGAAAATAAACCTTTTTTTCATTAAAGCATAATATGTAAAAAAGGAGAAACAATGAACAAAAGAGATAGGTTTGATGATTGTATCATTAAAAGGCATCGAAATGATATAGATGAAAGTTGTAATGCTGAAAGGTGTAATGAAATGAGTTGTACAAAATGTACAAATCAAATATTTTTGCATCCAATAATTGGCAGTACAGGACAGGTGGGGCCAGCAGGACCCCAAGGAGC
>CAZQFT010000103.1:0-3833 GCA_964592565.1 uncultured Lachnospiraceae bacterium | reverse complement strand
CGTTTGTATGCGTTCTTGCAGGTAAAAATCAAAATCAATTTGTGGAATATTGGACACGGGACATTGGACAACAAATAGGCTGTGGAACTTCTGTGACCAAAAGCGGAACCGTTTTGACAAACAGTTATTGGGATACCCAAAAAGGTGTAAGGTTTGCAACTTGTATGACAAGAGTTGGAAATACTACATGGTAGTCAAAACTTGATTATATTATTGTTTAATATAAAAGAGATTGTCATAAAAAACAATCTCTTTTTTATAGGTTTAATTCGTTTAAAGGCTAAAATTTGTTTGCTGCTTTAAGTTTGTCAAATTCCTCATAAATATCATCAAACATGAAAATCTTAAGGCGTTTGTGTACAGCCTCTCTTTGCCATTGTTTAATGTTGTAAATGTGAAATCCGAATGGAAGATAAAATTTTATTCCTTTGCAGAAATGCTTTATCACGGTGTCTTTTTTGATTTTTCGCTGTTCGTTGAATCTGAATGGCAAATATTTTTTCTTAGCATATTTGTTAAGTGCTGTTTGGTCTGGCATAATCATCTTTTTTGAGTTTACCATTTTTCTGCATTTTTCAAAAAGACCATTTTGTTTGATTTGCTTCAGGTTTAGAAGCAAAACACCAGCATTACAATAGGTGCGTCTTATCCAAAATCTGCCCATATAATCTTTGCAAGCGGCAACATCATAATCTCCAAGTTCAATATCGTAAAGTTGCTTAATGTCAGAACAGCACATTGTGTCGATGTCGATATAAATAAACTTATCAGGCATTTCAGGCAAGAAGTCGGCTAAAAGCCTTAGAAGAGTGTAAGGAGTGTAGCCATTTTTGTGATTTTTGCCATCCATAAGATATTTCTTATAAAGTTCGGTTACATCAAGTTTAATTGCCTTGCTTTTTGGGTTCTTTTTTTGTAAAATTTCTGTTAAAAGCGAAATTTGTTCGTCAGTAAATGCTTCAAATCGTGGGTCATCAAATGTTAGATCCATAGTTAGGACATAAACATTAAGTTCTTCATCGCTGTATTTTGCCATTGACATTACGGATAAAAGCAATCCATCAAAAACTTTCTTATTACCACTGTAACAAACGGGTATCATATAGCCTCCTTAGAATATGCATATTTTAACCCACTGATAAATAATTTGTCTAATAATTTCAACAACTTGTCAAAAAATGTCTATTTATTGACACAAAAAGAGTTTGTTTCATAAATTAAATGTGGAGGAAATATGATTTTAGTAAAAAAATTAAGCGACAATGCAAAAGGATACATAGATAATTATTTTCAAATAGTTGAAGAAAT
The DNA here is from genome assembly GCA_964592565.1 of uncultured Lachnospiraceae bacterium. Classification (GTDB taxonomy): domain Bacteria; phylum Bacillota; class Clostridia; order Christensenellales; family UBA1242; genus Caccovivens. The sequence goes on along the minus strand of CAZQFT010000103.1, from coordinate 2,525 downwards.
GGCAGAAAGAATGCGTGCTGTTCAGCAGACACAAAGCGTTTCCGAAATGTTTATCAACCAAATGATTGCACATCATGAGGGTGCAATTTCAATGAGTGAAAACATATTGAATTACACAACAAATACAGATATAGAAAACCTTGCGAAGGCGATTATCATAGGTGAGAACCAACAAATAATCCAAATGGAAGATATGCTTTCAACTTGTTCTGCATGTGAGAACAATTCAAGAGATGTTTCGCTTTATCAACGTCAGTTTAATACTGCGCTTGACATGATGCTCAGGCGTATGAACAGTGTTCAGGCGGGGAACAACTTGGATGTGGCATATCTTAATGGAATGATTCCACATACAGAGGGGGTAATCAGTATGGCACGAAATGTTCTTCAATTTGACATTTGCTCGGCTCTTCGCGAACTTGTAGAAAAACTAATTCAAGATAAGACTTCGCAATTGGAACAAATGCGTTTGTTGCTTAGAAGATTGGCATAACATTGGCAAGGGTGATTTAGATTTTAATAACAAAAAATTAGCACGCGTGGATGCTAATTTTTTTTATTTAAACCTTATTTTTACTTGCTCAATTCAAAATTGTATTTTTTGACATATTTTTTCTTTTTAAGAAAACTAAGAAGTCCCATTTCAAACTCCTTATCCAAGATAATAGCATACTTTATGTTGATTTTCAAGGTTTTGGGCAAATTTAATCGATTCACTTAAGAGAAAAACAGTCTCACTCCACCATGGAATAAATTAGTTAATATAAAAACACTCTATCAACTTAATGATAAAGTGTTTAATTATTACACTAGTTAGCCCCACGAACATCTTTTTTACTAGTTTCAAAAGTTAATGACCAATTATGGCTATTTTTCTATGTATTATTTTTTTCTTTTGATTTTGTTTGAACTTTTTCTTGTTTTTCTGTTTGTGAAGGGGTTTCAATTATGACTTCAGATTGTTTTTTATTTGCGTTTTCGCATTTATTTCCCTTCTTTCTAAATAATATTTCACAGATAGTAACAACTGAATAAACTACCAAAATAATTCCAAGAATTAATGATGCATATTCTGAAAATGTAGAAATAAATTTTAAGCAAAATCCTAATGCTAGAGAAATTGCTCCAATTAAAAGTTCGCCGATAAAACCCGATACAGAGCCTTCTTTTCTTACAAATTTCTTTAAGAAAGAGTCAATTACAATGCACATTCCAAATATGATTAAAAGAAATGGTATGAAGTCAAATATAAGTTCAGCGAGTTTTCTTGATATAAACATACTACCAAGTGCTATAATTGCAGAACCAATAAATCCACTTAAGTTAAGTAGATTTTTTGTAGAAATAATTGAATTAATAATATACATTAGACCAGTAACAATCATGCTTATTCCAATAAGTATGCTTATTCCTTTGACTCCCATTGACATTGAGCAACAGAACAAAATTCCTATTACTAAAATAACAATATATGTGAATAAAGAACTCATTTGGTCTTTTGTTAATTTAATTTTTTCCATAATAACTCCTCAATATTTTTTTATTCAATGCTTTATAAGATAAAATCATCATTTTATATCTATAAAACATAATTAAGTTTTTGATGTTGACTAGCTTTACAATTTTTATTTGATTGTTTGCACCAAGTCAAACAACTTCAGGGTAGATTTATGCTGTTCCAATCCTTACATATTTTTTTAGGAATGTAACAAAAATCCTTTTTGAAACAACAATTTGCGTTTAAAACCATTATTTTTTTCATTTTATTGTGTCCTTTTACTTGCAATTATAATGAATTATAATTAAAATAAATATGATGATACATTTGTTTCATCAATTGTACAACACTTTTATAGATATAACAAATAATTTTAATCGGGCTAGACACATAAGGGTCTTATTGTTTCGATGATACAAAAAGGGGGTGTTTTGTAATGCCAAACTTAAATGAATTAGAAAGAAGGGAGATTTTAAGACTGTCGAATGAAGAATCAAATCGACTTACAAAAGAATGCCTACAAACCGCTCTTATTTTATTGCTCAAAGAAAAACCATTAGAAAAAATAACGATAACAGAACTTGTAAATCGTTCAGGGGTTTCTCGTTCAGGGTTTTATAGAAATTACAATACAAAAGAACAATTATTAGATGACATTTGTAAAGAGTTGGTAAACATTATTTATGAGCAGATTGTACCTGTTATACAGAAAAAATCCTTAAACGGGGTATGTGCAATATTCAAAACAATTAAAGATAATTTTTATAAATTTAATATTTTGCCAGGAATTGAGTATATAAAAGATGTTTTTATAAAAATGGAAAAGCTTTTTTGTTCTAAAATTTCTTTGTTAAACAGGGAGGAATATTATCAAATAGTTGCAAATTTGGGTATATTAAGCAATCTTGTTGTATATTGGACAAAAAACAATATGGAAGACGACATAGAATATATGGCAAATTTATGTATGAAGTTTTTGATTTAAATTTAGAATATTAGTGAAATTGAAAATAGATAACTTAGGTTT
>CAZQFT010000102.1:0-3886 GCA_964592565.1 uncultured Lachnospiraceae bacterium | reverse complement strand
AAAAATCAAAAAAAGTTATATCTTTTGAGATTGATAAAGATTTGATTGGGCATTTGAAATCTTTAAATTTGAAAAATGTGGAGTTTGTTTTTGGCGACTTTATGCAGGCAAACTTGCCCGATGTTGAACAAAAATTTCAAAAAAAATATAAAGTTGTCGCGAATTTGCCATATTATATTACAACTCCAATCATTTTCAGATTTTTGGAAGAGGCACAAAAGCTTGATAGTTTAACAATAATGGTTCAAAAAGAAGTTGCCGAGCGTGTATGTGCAAAGGTTGGTGGGAAAGACTATGGGATTTTGACCGTAATGACCAATTTTTATGGAGATCCTAAAATAACAAGAATTATAAAGCGACAAATGTTTTTTCCTGTTCCAAATGTAGACAGTGCATTATTGAACATTAAGTTGAAAGATAAATATCCGGCTGTTGACAAAAAGAAATTTTTAGCCTTCATTAAAACCTGCTTCTCAATGCGTAGAAAAACCTTGTTAAACAATTTGTCAAACATGTATTCAAAAGAAAAATTGAAAAGTGTTTTGAGCGAAGACATACTCTCCAAACGAGCGGAACAATTTTCTTTAGAAGAATTTGTTTGTATTTTTGAAAAATTAAAATAAGCACACAAAATGTGTGTTTTTTTAATATAAATTTATATGAAAACAAAAGATGAACAACTTGTACTTTTGGCAACAACAATTGCAACGCAACTTACTTGCGGACTTTCGCTTGATGAACTTGAAGATCTGAGGTGTTTGGTTAATCAAGTTGGCTGTTCAATATCAACCATAATTTCATTAAAATGCAGTCGAATGAAAAGAGATAATGAAACAAACGAAAAAATTAGAAAAAATCACTAAAAATTCATTAAAATCATCAAAAAATCGTATTTATTAATTATTTGTGTAAAAATGTCATGCAAAGAGGTTTTTCTTGTATATCGTTTAATGTAATGCCATTTGCCACACATTTGCCTTTGTCATTGAAAAGGCAGTGGGCGTTGCAGCCAATGCTGATTGTCGAAGAGTCTCTTTGTGGTGCATATATTGGTGGATTGTCAGTAAAGATCCATTTTGTTTTATCAACAGGGATATTTCCTTTTTCATATTTTCCACATTCCACATTTTTCTTAATTAGGATTTCTTTTGCTTTGCATGTATATTTGTCATTGTATTTACAGCCTGTTTTACGACACCTAATATCCATATTTTATTCTCCTTTTATAGGAATATTCTTGCCAAATCTTGACAAAACAAACCAAATAATGTAAACTTTAAACAAAGGAGAAATGTGATATGAAAGTTGTTTTACTTAAAGATGTCAAAGGCACAGGCAAGAAAGGAGAAATTAAGGAAGTCTCAGACGGGTTCGCAAAAAACTTTTTGTTGAAAAATGGTTCTGCAAAAATCGCAGATAACAGTGCGATGAATGAAAATAAAATCCAACAAGATGCACAGAAATATCACAAACAGCAAGAAATTTTGGCTGCAAAGGAATTGGCTAAAAGAATTGAAGGAAAGTCGGTTTCAGTAAAGATTAAATGTGGAAGCAACGGAAAAACATTTGGTTCGATTACAAGCAAAGAAATTGTTGATGCACTTGAGAAAGTGTCAATAAGTTTGGATAAGAAAAAGATTGATTTAAAAGAACCCATTAAAGTTGTAGGTTCGTATAGTGTTGTGGCGAAGGTTTATCCAGAAATTTCTGCAAAGTTTACGGTTGTTGTCGAGGCAGAATAACATAAGAGGTTGAAATGGGAAGAAAGAAGTCGAAAAAACCTGAGTATGAGTTTGGGGTTGTCGATGGGGCAAAACAATCATCGGCCGAAATTGATCCAAATAAAGTTAAGGAAAATTATTTAGAAATTTTATATTATCAAATCAAACAGAAAAATGGGCTTTTGGGAAATTTTGATAATGAGGGGAAATACAAAATAAGCGACCCTAAGATTATTGAAAGTTTGTTGAAAGTTCCGAAGCATTTTGGAGAGAAGGTTGATAATGTCATATATGCCTCTGCAAAAAAAGGCAGTGTTGTGCTTAACTTTAAAATCGAGTTAGATAATAATCCGGATTTTAGTTCGGCAACGCTTTATTTGATTGAAATAGAACACGGAATTGAGGAAGATGTTAAACATCTCACTCAAATTGATAAATATTTAAACATCTATTCTCCAACTTTCAGAGATGAAGTTTTTAAAGAATGGAAGATTTGGACTGACGATGATGTTTTTGAGAAGGATGATTATTTGTTTGAGTATCTTCGTTTTCAAGAAGAAGAATTGTTGTTCAACCGTGAATTGACTGAGATACTAGCCCAATTGTATTTGGTTAGAATTCTTAAACTTTTGGAAATGAGTGGGGAACTCGGACAAAAAATTCTTCAAGAGTATAAACTTTTAATTGAAAAATTGCAGGCGGGCGATCCAGGTTTCTCTCAAAGCAACACAAATTTAAAGTCAGTTCTAGACTATGTTTTAATAAAGCATAATGCCATTGGAGAAATTATCAAAACGCAAGGTGCACCAGCGGTTATTTCTGCTTACGCAAATCCTCTTAAGAGAATTAAGGATAAGGTTCCTGTATCAATCAAGGAAACGACTACGACGGAAGAGAAAAAAGAGGGAAAGAAGGAAGAAAAGAAACAGGATAAAAAAGAAACACCGAAAAAACCAAAGGCAAAAGCCAAGGGGAATGCGAAAGCCCCAAAGTCTTATAAGTTTGACACAAGCAAAATTTTTAATGGAGAAGCAAAGGCTGTTCTCCCAAAATCAAAAGAAACAAAAAAGGGACCAGAAAAGAAAGTTGAGCCGAAAAAACCACAAAAAGAGCCAGAGGAAGAAATTTTGGTTTCTGATGCGGCTGCAAGAAGAAAACGATTTAGACCAGAGCGAATAAATGAGAAGGATGCCGAGGGAGAACGAATGAAAGAGGATTCTTTTGAACCCGAGAATATTCGAAAGGATGAAATGGGTGGAGCAGAATATATGTTTGCAGAGGGTCGATCAACTGGAGAGACATTTTCAAAAAGAACTGAAAGAAAAGATGCTTCTAAAACCGAGAAGTTTAAAGAAGGGAAAGAAAGAAGTTTGTAAAAAAGATGCTGGGAGCATCTTTTTTTTGCGTCTTTTAACGGATATTGTGCGTGAAAAATCAAAATAAAAAAAGACCAAAAAATTGGCCTTATTTTGTTTTTTTAGGTTCCGGCTTTTTCAAAGGAACATTGTTGAGCTGTGCTGTACGAATATTTTGTTGGATTGAAGTCATGAAACTGATTTCTAATGCTTTTACTTCATTAAGAATTGCTTGAGTAAACACAGGACCATCGTAAAGATTGTTGATTTCATCAAATTTTGTTAAAAACGATTGAGCGTCAGGAAGTGTTACTGGCAAGCCCCTTTGTTTAAGTGCTCCGCACAAATACAAGCATTGCTCAGAAAATTCATCAATTAACTCATTGAAATTGTTGTATCTTTTTGGGTCGTTGATTAGTGAGTTTGCATAAATGTTTGCAGGGCCAGGTCCATCATAAGTTACATCAACAAGGTTAATGGCTTGATTCATTAATTTGACAAAATTGTCTGCGTTAAATGGATTTTTAACACTGTCATCTTGAACCATGATTGTTCTTGTATCTAAATTTCTTCTAAACATATCTTCTCCTTTTGTAAATAAGATATTTTCTTGTCACTATTTTAGCATAATGAATTTAATTTGTAAATACCTTTTTGGAAAAATTTTTGTATATTTTGCAAAATTTTTTTTCATGATAGATAAAAAGGTTGGAATTATGAAGATTAAAAATTCAAAGTTGTTTGGGGCGGGCGTGTTGCTTGTGAGCGGGATTGTGTGTAAAGCACTTGGTGCGCTGTTCAGACTGCCTT
>CAZQFT010000101.1:0-3899 GCA_964592565.1 uncultured Lachnospiraceae bacterium | reverse complement strand
ATTTGGCTGAAAAATTGTCAACCTATGGTAGTATGCAATGCATACTACGCACAAGATGTGGTGGATTTTATCTAAAAGACGCATATGACCTACAAGAGGTAAAAAATGGAAATCTTCAAATGATTTCTTGTGATAAATTGTTTGATAATGAAGAAATTGTGCTTTCAAATGCTGATGCAGAAAAACTTCTTAATGGGCAAACTTTAAAGACTGAAAAATCTGACGGAGATTATAAATTGTTTTCAAATGATACTTTTTTGGGGTTGGGAGAAGTTACTGATTCTTTATTGAGATTTAAATTAAGATTGGCTTAAATTACATTTTAAATTATTTTCATAAAATTGGAAGTTGCGAACTTAAATACAGGAGGAAATATGTCAAAAATTTTGTTTGGACCATCTGGAAACAGTCAGTCTTTTTATGATGAGGGTTTTAAATCCACAATTGATACGCCGAAATGGGTAAAAGAAAGAGGGCTTGAACTTTTTGAATACTCTTTTGGGCAAGGATACAGAATGTCAACAGAAACCGCTGAGAAATTGGCTGTTGAATTTAAAAAAAATGGGATTGAATTGTCTATTCATGCACCTTATTTTATCAATTTTGCTAATCCGGACCCTGTGATGTATGAGAAATCGATTGGATATGTCAAAACAGGCATAAAATTTTTAAATTCCTTGGGTGCAAATCGATTTGTTTTTCATGCGGGTTCTTGCGGAAAAGAAACTCGCGAAAATGCGTATGCACTTATGACTGAGCGTTTTAAAGAATTTATGCCAGTTTTTGAAAAAGAATTGACTGATGAGCAATTTTTGTGTCCTGAAACAATGGGGAAAGTTATGCAAATAGGCACATGGAAAGAGATTATTGACCTTTGTACAATTTCGAAAAAACTTCTTCCAACATTTGACTTTGGACATATAAATGCGCTTACGCAAGGTTCGCTTAAGACAGTGGAGGATTATCAAAAAATTTTTGATTATTCCTTTGAGAGGTTGGGTGAAGAACGCACAAAAAACGCTCACATTCATTTTTCAAAAATTGAGTTCGGAGGAAAGGGCGAGATTAGACATTTGACCTTTGATGACCAAATTTATGGGCCAGACTTTGAGCCGCTTGCAGAGTGTCTTATAAAAAACAACCTATTGTGTCATGTTGTGTGTGAGTCAAATGGTACTATGGCGGAAGATGCACTTGCAATGAAAAATGTTTACTTAAACAAATTGAATAGGTAAGGATGTTTACTAGATTTGGTTGAAAGACTTGTCTAAGAGATGTTTTGATGGTTTTTGTGTTTAATTTTACGAAAAATGTCTTGTAAATCACAGAAAAATTTATTGAAACACTTGCATATTAAGGAAGAATGTGCTATTATATATAGGAAATTTATTAAATATTAGGAGATTTTTATGGTTACAGCAGGCGATTTTAGAAAAGGTACAACTTTTGAAATGGAAGGAAATGTTTACAGCGTTACTGAATTTATGCATGTAAAGCCAGGCAAGGGTTCACCTTTTGTTAGAGCAACAATCAAAAATGTTATGACAGGGCAAGTTAGAGAAACAACTTTCAACCCTTCAGATAAATTCCAAGATGCAGTTATTGAAAAGAAAGAAATGCTTTATCTTTACAACGATGGCGACCTTTACTATTTCATGGACAACGAAACTTTTGAACAAATGCCTCTCAACAGAGATACTGTTGCCGATGCACTTAACTTCGTTACTGAAAACATGCCAACAACGATGTATATGTATAAAGGTGTTCCATTTGCAGTTTATGCACCAACATTTGTTGAACTTGAAGTTGTTGATACAGAACCAGGAATTCAAGGTGACACATCAAAGGCTTCGCTTAAGCCAGCAACACTTGTAACAGGTTACACAATTCGTGTTCCACTTTTCGTAAACATCGGCGATATCATCCGTGTTGATACAAGAGATGGTTCATATATGGAAAAAGTAAAATAAGAGATTTAAATCTCTTTTTTATTTTTGTGCTTATAATTACAAATCAAATTGAAAACTTTGTTTAATTAATGTGTTTGATTTTTAAATTGAGAAAGTGAAATAAAAATAGATGTGTGCAGCATTTATTTTTTTTGTTTTGTTTAAATTATTTGATTAAGGTAGGGAAAATATTGTATAATTCCCTTAGGAGATTTTAACTTGAAAGATTTAGGACTGATTAGAAATTTTTGTATTATTGCTCATATTGACCATGGAAAAAGCACGCTTGCAGACAGGCTTATTGAAATGACTGGCACTGTTTCTAAGCGTGATATGCAATCTCAAATCTTGGACAGTATGGACCTTGAACGCGAGAAAGGCATTACGATTAAACTTGCTCCAACGCGTCTTATTTACGAATATCAGGGTAAGGAATATACGCTCAACTTAATTGATACTCCGGGGCATGTCGATTTTACTTATGAGGTTTCGCGTTCGCTTGCAGCATGCGAGGGGGCGATTCTTTTGGTTGATGCTTCGCAAGGCGTTGAGGCCCAAACTTTGGCAAATACTTATTTGGCACTTGACAATGATTTGGAAACAATCCCTGTTATCAACAAAATTGACTTGCCATCTGCAAGAGTTGAGGAAGTTAAGGAAGAAATTGAGGAATCGATTGGTTTTGATGCACAAAATTGTCCTTGCATTTCTGCAAAAGAGGGAATTAATATTGAAGATGTTTTAAAGGCGGTTGTTGAACAAATCCCTGCACCAGTTGGTGACGAAACAAAACCGCTTAAATGTTTGATATTTGACAGTCACTACGACAATTTTAAGGGTGCGATTTGCCTTATAAGAGTTTTTGACGGAACTGTTAAGGCTGGAGATAAAATTAAAATGATGCACACTGGCAAGGTGTTTGATGTTACGGAGGTTGGAATTTTTGTGCCAAACACAAAACAAACAGATATGCTTTCTGCTGGTGATGTTGGATATATTGCTGCGTCGATTAAAACGATTGCGGATGTAAAAGTTGGTGATACGGTGACTTCTGCTGAAAATCCAATTGATAGACCGCTTTCTGGCTATAAAGAAGTTCAGCCTGTGGTGTTCTGTGGAATTTTTCCAGTTGATGGGGCGCGTTATAACGAACTTAAAGACGCTCTTGACAAACTTAAACTTAACGATGCAAGTTTGCAATTTGCACCTGAAGTTTCATCGGCACTGGGCTATGGTTTTCGTTGTGGATTTTTGGGGCTTTTGCATCTTGAGATTATTACAGAGCGACTTGAAAGGGAGTTTAATCTCGACATCATCACGACTGCGCCAAGCGTTTCTTATAATGTTTACAAAACAAATGGGGATGTTTTGGAGGTTTCAAATCCATCGAATTTACCAACTGCTGTTGAAATCAGTCGCATTGAAGAGCCAATTGTGAAGGTGAATGTGTTTACGCCGCCAGAATATGTTGGAACAATTATGGAACTTTGTCAAGATAAACGCGGAGTTTTTAAGGATATGCAATATCTCGATAAAAAGCGTGTTGAACTTAAGTACATCTTGCCACTTGGGGAAATGATTTATGACTTTTTTGACAGTTTAAAGTCAAGAACAAGAGGTTATGCAAGCTTTGATTATGAAATGTCTGGCTTTGAGCCAGCTGAACTTGTCCGTGTGGATTTGCTTTTGAATGGCGAAAAGTGTGATGCTTTGTCGCTTATTGTTCACAAAGATAAAGCATACACGCGTGGGCGTGAACTTGCGGAAAGACTTAAGAAAATTATTCCAAGACAGATGTTTGAAGTTCCAATTCAAGCGTGTATTGGAAACAAAATTATTGCTCGCGAAACGATTTCTGCGATGAGAAAGGATGTTTTGGCGAAATGTTATGGTGGAGATATAACAAGAAAACGAAAACTTCTTGAAAAGCAAAAAGAAGGCAAAAAGAAG
>CAZQFT010000100.1:0-3916 GCA_964592565.1 uncultured Lachnospiraceae bacterium | reverse complement strand
CACTGCGTGGATTTCAACACCGTCAATGCCAGCCTCTTTACATTTTTTTGCTGTCTTTGCAAAAGCATCAACAATTTTGTCAATTTCTTTTTTTGTTATTTCGCGGCACATGACATCTTCTGCCCAACGAGAAGGAAGTTTGCTTGGTGATGCACAAAGATATGATACATTAACAATTGGTTGAAAAAGTTTTCCCAAAAATTTGTTTTTAAGCATTGGAACCAATTTGTTTGGAATTGAGAATGAACGTCCAAATCCCGCTGTGAGTTGTACAAAAAGTTTTGCACCAGTTTTATGTATTTCTTCCATAAATGGTTTAATTTTTTTGAAAGCGCGTTTGTTTTTGTAAAGCCAACCGCCACCAATCATGTTTCTGAGTGGTGCAATTCCTGGAATGATAAGTCCGACATTGTTTTTTGCAAGATCCATGAAAAAATCTGCTGCATCTTTGTCAAAATGATAAGGTTCCATCCAGCCAAAAAGCGATGTCCCACCCATAGGGCAAAGAACAATTCTGTTTTTGATTTCAACATTGCCTATTTTCCAAGGCGTAAAAAGTGGTTCAAATTTTTTATCCATAAATAAAATCTCCTTAACTTATTTTAAAATAACAAAAATTTAAATGTCAAGCAAAGATATAATAAATAAAAAAAACATCCCAGAAAGGATGCTTAAATCTTAGAATAAAATAATTTCACCGATTACAAGGCCATAAATCAAAAGACCTATCGACAAACAAACGAACAGAAAACCAAACAATACATTTAATTTTGAAGCGCCACGCTTATTTTGTTTTCGAGCATACGCACCATTGTAAAGAAGTGCAATTCCAACAAAATAACTTGTGTAAGTTACTGCCAGCATCAAGCCAAGATGTGTAATAACTTTGAAGTAATACAGGAGGGAGAAAGTTATCGTCAAAATACTGAATAGTATTGCCAAAATAATAAACCTTTTTGTTTCGCCTTTCATATTTCCTCCTTATATTTGATTGAGTTGTTGCTTTCAACTTTTAACACTATTATTTTACATTTTATCAAGTTTTTATGTCAAATAAATTAGGCATGTTTACACAAAATCAGGCACAAACTGCTCACTTGCACTTTCAAAATCTTGTACATAACCGTTTGTCAGCCCCAATTTTTCAAGGTGCGAAACAACTGCTTTATATTCAATTGGCTTGAGTTTGCGATTGAGGCTGCTTTTGCCATTTGGTGTAAATTGACTCATTAGGCTTAGTTTTCGGTCTGAAAAATTTTCTTTAACAACATCTAAAACATTAAGTGAATTTTCAATATGGTTTGGCAGTACTAAATGTCTGATGACAAGCCCTTGCTTCATAAATTCTCTTTCATAGATGTCTGGTTTCTGGAGTGCCATTTCTTTGATTGCTGGCAGTGCGCGGGAAAAATAGTCTTGACAAAGCGAAAACTTTTTTCCAAGTTCGTCATTTGAATATTTTAAGTCTGCCAAAAAAATATCAACAAATTTGCTGACAAGTTTTATGTTTTCTGTGCTTTCGTAACTGTTTGTGTTCCAAATAACAGGCACGCGTTTGTCAATTTTTTCAAAGGCTTTAGCCAATGCGTTTGAAAAGTGGGTAGGAGTTATTAAATCAATTGAACAGTGAGAGTCTTGTTTTGTTTCAATCAGTTCAGTAAATTCCTCTATTGTGTATTCTTTTCCAACTCTGCCACGGGATATTTCAAAGTTTTGACAATAATCACATCTTAAATTGCAGCCAGAAAAAAAGATGGCAAGAGTGCCTTTGTTGCCTGTTATACATGGCTCTTCCCATTCAAAATTTTCAATTATTTTTGCAATTCTAATTTTTGTGCCTTCGTTGCAAAAACCGTTTTTTGCATTTCTATCAATTTGACATTCTCGAGGGCATATGTTGCAAAGATTAAAGTTTCTTTCCATTTGCAGTTTCTTTTTCTTTGTTGCAAGCGATTTTTTGTTTCTGTTTTTCAAAGAAGTCTTTAGAATAATTTGCACAAGGTTCTGTGACACACCATGAAATCCAAGCCACGATTTCTTTTTCGATAAGGTTTAGGTCAATATGTTGTTTTGCTTTTATGTAGTTTTTTTTAAACTCAAGCAAGTGTCCATAGTCATGTTCGGCTTCTTTCAAATAATTTTCGCTTAAAAGTGGAACGATTTTGGAATTTTTGTGTTCGTCATTGTATCTTTGAGCAACATAACAAGAATAAGTCAGTAATTCGTCATAAGTTACTCTTGTTCTTTTTCTGTTTGTCATATAAAGGCCTGCAAGTTTTTCTGGTTTGATATAATAAGTTGGATTCATTGTATACCTCTTTCAAAAATTATTCTAATCTTTAAATTTCGCCTTGTCAAGCGAATAGTAAAAAATACTAGACAAATTGTTTAATTTGTGCTATTATATAGGCATATTTATAAATCTAAGGAGTAAAAAATGTATCACCCCAGTATGCTTTTAGCATCACAATTTAGTACAATTCACGGAATTTTAATTGCTGTAATCGCGTTTCTTTTAGTTTGCTCGGCTTTCTTTTCAGCCAGCGAAACCGCGTTCAACTCAATGAACCTCATCAGAGTAAGAACTATGGCAGAAAACAAAGTCAAAGGGGCAAGGCGTGCACTTTATATTGCAGAACACTCTGACAGAGCATTGACAACCATTTTGGTTGGAAACAATATTGTCAATATTTTATCAACAACCCTCTGTGCATTCATATTGGGCGATCTTTTACAAAATGCGACCCTTATAAATGTGTTAAACACGGTTGTGATGACGATTATAATTTTGATTACTGGCGAAATTTTGCCAAAGGCGGTTGCAAAAACAAACCCGGAAAAATTTGCTTGCAGATTTTCAGGGATGCTATATTTTTTTATGAAATTTATATATGTAATCGTAGTACCATTTTATGGCTTACAAAAACTTTTCACAAAGAGAAGAGAAAGCAAAAATTCAAATGTAACAGTGACAGAAGACGAACTTGAAAGCATCATTGACACCATGGAAGAGGAAGGTGTTCTTGAAAAAGAAGAAGCGGAGATTATTCAAGGGACTTTCAAAATGAAAGAGGCAACTGCTCATGACATTATGACACACAGAGTTGATGTTGTTTTTTTGAATGTTGAAAGTACATCAGAAGATATTGAAAAAGCATTTGACAAGCATCAATACAGTCGTATGCCAGTATATAAAGAAAATTCTGACAATGTGGTTGGAATTTTAAACATCAAGGATTTCTTTACTGCAAAAATTGAAAATAAATCTTTGCTTATTACCGACATAATGACCAAGCCGCTTTTTATGGCAGAGAACACAAGCGTAGACACACTCATTAAAGAAATGCAGAAAGCGAAAAAACACATGGCAGTTGTAATTGATGAAAACGGCGGTGTTTCTGGTATTGTGACCATGGAAGATTGCGTTGAAACAATTTTTGGTGAAATTTATGACGAAACTGACCAAGATGAAGTTGAACCGGTGCTTGAGCAGATTGGTGATGACGAATACAGCATTGACGCAGAGATTACGGTGGAAGAATTGTTTGACCGTTTACAGATTGAGAATATGCCAGAAAGTCCTTATCAATCAGTGAACTCATTTTTGTTTGAACTTTCAGAAGATATTGCGGAAGTTGGAAAAGAATATGAATATTTTACAATCGATGAAATTTTGGATGATGAAGGAAATTTTACACAACACAAAATCAATATGATTTTCACAGTTACACAAATGGATGGGCATAGAGTTCAAAAAGTCAATTTAAAAATTGAGTATTTAAACAAGTTGAGCGAAGAAGTAAATGAAGAAAAAAGCACTGAAGAATAAGTGCTTTTTAATTATTTGTTGATAATTTATTAAACTTTCAAAATACAAAGGAGCAACTTATGGCACCAAAGTTATGGGGGTGGGAAC
>CAZQFT010000099.1:0-3962 GCA_964592565.1 uncultured Lachnospiraceae bacterium | reverse complement strand
TAATGCTTTTCAGTTTCATTTTCATCAACCCATTCCGAACCAACATCCTCTTCCACTGCCAATGACCATGCAGAAGTTTCAAGTTTGTGTTCCCAATATTCTTTTGAGTCGTTAGACGGATCGCCTTGGTCATAAACAACAACTTCCAAATTTCTTATGACTGCATTTACAACATTTCCAAAGATTGAATTTGGCCCACTTTGATAATACTGATACTCCGTGCTGTAGTCACTGCCATATCTTGAATCATAATATCCATTTGGAAGCATTACAATTTTGTGTCTTTGACCATATTGGTCTGCACCATCATAATATCCAGAAAAATAAACCAAATCTTCTGTTACATCTTGACCATTAAGATAGGCATATCCTAGGTCATTGGAAGTGTCGTCGTCCAAATAGCCATTTTCACTTAACATCCCTTGAAGGGTCACTTCTGCTGATGTCACATCGTCGTCAATGTATGGCCATCCAATGCAAACGCTTTCTTCAAGCACAATGTCTGCAACTTGTCTGAAATAAACCCCCTCAAGGTGGCTGTAGCCATTGTTTACAATGCTTGCAATATATTCTAAATCATCTTGGCTGTCAACCAAATAATAGCCATATTGATCACCTGGCAAATTTAAAACGTATGATTGCACGACAAACTCTGGGTCTTTTTCATCATTTTGCGGAGCAAAAAAACTTGTGCAAATCGCGCAAGACAATGCAAAGAAAACAGATAAAACAATTGAAATTATTTTCTTCAAAATTTACCCCCCCGCTCAACATTAACGAGGAAAATAAACTATGTTCGGCATTTATTGTTCGTGACTTTTGCAAGGCTGTGATTTTTTCATTTTCTCCGAATGAAAAATTTGTGGAAATCAAACTTAACTTCCGCCCCTTAATCTTATTTTACACAATTTGTTTTGTTTTACAAAACATTTTTAAACATTTTTCGCGATTTTGCAACATTTTTCGCTTCTTTATGAGTTTTATTTTTTGGTGCCCCTGTCTTTCTGCTGTTTTTGCCTTTAAGCATACAATAAAAAAGACCACAAATTGTGGTCAATTTTTTATGAATGTCTTTCGTCTGTCTCTGTAAGACTGAGAAGTTCGTAAGTCACTTTTGATACTGCGTTTGGATTTACATCCGCTTTTGCTCTGTAAAGATAATAATTTGCATCTGTTTCTGTGATTGAGGCATCTTCTTCTGCCTTATCTTCAAGGTCTTGAAGTTGTGCATAGAAGTAAATGTATTTTCCGTCATAAGCATACAAACTTCCGTCATAAATGCCTGTCATTGTAACAATTGTGTCGCATGTAATGCTTCCGCTTGAAATTGTTGCAAAATCTGCTTTATAAATTCCGCTTGTTGTTGAGATATATCTTACTGTTCCGTCTGCAGCCAAGAAGTTGTAGTCTGTGATTTCTGTTCCTTCACTGTCTGCAAACTTAACAGATGTTGCAGAAGCGTTTGTTGCTTTATACATCAATGTTTCAGATGATTTGAAAATATATCCATAATCAACATAATCACTTGCAATAAGGTCAAGGTCTGTTACTGAGCCGTTGTAAAGTCTTGTTGCATTTCCATTATCAGTAAAAATGTTTTTTGCCGTGTTGTTTGCAACATCAACGCTGTAAGTCGCTCCGTCTTTTGTAAAGAAAACAACATCTTTTTCTCTGCCAATAAAACTGATTGAACTTGTTGTTGCGCTCATTTTTTCGCCCGAATCACATGTAAGCAAAACTCTGTTGAATTGTGTGCCACTTGCACTTGCATAATCTTCAACTGTTCTTGCAGTTGTGTAGTAAATATATCCATTAAAGTCAAGTGTACTGCCAGCCTTGTCTTGTTGGTAGGTTTCTGGCATTGCAACGCCTGTAACATCTTCTGCAATTGTTTTTACATCGCCAACTTTGTCGCCAATTTCAATTTTAACAAGGGTTGTTCCGGCGTAGATTACAATATAATATTTTCCGCCGTGTTTCAAAACTTCAATTTGAGAAATTTCGCCATCTGTTGTGTAAATTTCTTTAACATTGTCACCATTAAGTTTACTGCGGAAAAGCGTTGTGTAAGAATATTGATAAGATGAAGTGCCATCACCATTGCTGATTTCTCGTCTGTTTGGTGTTGCATAGTAAATGTAATTTCCCAAAGCAAACATAAAACTGTTTTCATATCCAGCAACTTTTTCTGCAACATTTTCTACATTTTCAGGAGAAAACTCTTTGCCGTCCGATGCAAGAGATGCATTTGTGTTAAGGCGTGCCAAATATGAAAGTTTTGCACTTGATTTATAACTGTTATCGTTTGAAAATGTTGAAATGTCGGCAAAAGAATTGCCATAATAAAGATGACCATCAATCATAACTGCTGAATTTCCATTAAATACCACTTCATTAGAAGGGTTTTTAATATCTCCAACTGTATCACAACCAGTAAGCAAGAAACCAAGTCCAAGTACGCCACCAACTGCGCTACATAAAATTTTTGTCCATTTTTTCATAAATACTCCAAGTAAGTTTCTAAATTTCTAGTCTATTTTAATACATTATTGCCAATTTGTCAATAATTTTATTCAATTTCAATCAGTTTATTGCCAATAATATCACACGAAGTAAGATAATAAGTCACTCCGTTTTTGTTTAAAACCCAGTTTTGCTTGCAGAACGCATGTATGTGCCCATATACAACCGTATTCACACCATATTTCTCAAGCATTGCGGTCACTTCATTGTCCTCTTCCTTAAAAGTGTAAGGCGGATAGTGCAACATACAAATTATTTTTTCTTCGCCCTCTTTCAATTTTTGAGCATTTTGCAGCGTCATTTCAAGCCTGATAAGTTCGCGCTTGTAAATCTTTTCGTCCTCTGGCGTCTGTGCCTTGTTTCCGTCAGGCAAATTCCAAAGTCTTGTTCCACAAATGATGTAATCCCCAAATTTCATAGCATCATTTTGAATTGCGTAAAACCCTGTTGGCATAAAATTTCTTACCGCACTTATGCTACTCCACCAATAATCATGATTTCCGCGAATTAAAACTTTTTTTCCTGGCAAGTCTTTCAACAAGTTGAAATCTTCCGCTGTCTCTTCAAGTTTCATTGCCCAAGAAAAATCTCCTGCCATAAGCACAAGGTCATCTTCCGAAACTTTTTCTTTCCAATCAGCAAAAATCTTATCAACATAGTCATCCCATGCAGGCCCAAAAATATCCATTGGTTTTGGATTGTTTACTGACAAGTGTAAGTCACTTATTGCAAAAACTTTCATGCAATTTCCTTTAAAACTTCTTGAACTTGACGCATGTCAACTTGTCCATTATAGTTTGCTTTAAAATGTTTCATAACAGTTGGAACTGTCTTGTCTGGAAGAGACAAGATGACATCCTTGATTTCATCCTTGCTAAGTTGCTTTGGCAAGTATGAAGAAGCAATTGCAATTTGCTTTTCAATTATTTCAACTTGCTCTGTGTTTCCAACCTTTTCATAGTTTTCTTTTTCATCATTAAGTTCTTTAATAACCTTTTGGATGATGTTTGAAACATCTGCATCAGCAAGCATTTGGTCGCGTTGCCCCTTTGCAATTTTTTCAAGCAAAATCTTGTTCATCAAAACGCTGTAAAATGCTCTTGCAAGAGTATCCTTATTTTTCATAGCCTCGATATTGGCTTTTTTAATTTGTTCTTCAATCATAATAAACTCCTTTATATAATATATATTATACCCCAAGCCCTCGCAAAAACGCAAGCAAAACGACTTTAATACAACCCTAAGATTTCGCAAAAACAAGCCGAATTTCGTAGAATTAATGCAAAACAAACAAAATATTTGCAACAATTTGTATTTTTTGATTGACAATTTAAAATTGTTTGTGTATAATATAGGCGTTATGGTGATGTAGCTCAGCTGGCTAGAGCGTATGGTTCATACCCATAAGGTCGGTGGTTCGAGCCCACCTATCACCACCA
>CAZQFT010000098.1:0-3974 GCA_964592565.1 uncultured Lachnospiraceae bacterium | reverse complement strand
TGTAGCATACTTACCTGTCTCAAAACACAAAATGATGCAGTCCATGGGCCGTATGCATCCATATAATGACGTGTGTCCGTTAATGCATCGCAAATGCAATAGTTCCCAGCTTTTACTTCTTTGCGCTTAGGGTTGGAATATAAAAGTGCGAAGTCTTGCACCCGATCCGGAGATAACTGCTTTATGGCAAGTAAGGCTTTGGTGTACCAAATTTCATATTGACCGAGAAAGTTCGCAAAGTTTTTACACTCTTTTTTGCCACTAACACATTGCAAATTGTCTGTTAATTCAACGCCCTTATCTATTAGTTTTTCGATTTCTTTTTTAATTCTTTTTAAGTCTGCCACAGAATCACCTTTTTCTTCCTGCATTCCTCATTTGTGCTTGTCCGGCTGGAGAACGCATATACTCTTTTGTCATTGTTGAAATCAGATCTGTTCCGAGCTGATTTTCCATCTCTTTTTGCTTTAACTCAAGCTGATGTTTGTGTTCTATCTCCATCTTTTCTTTTTCCATTGCGAATTTTTCGCGTTCTTTTTCTATATCAAGCTCATGTTGTTTCATAAGTTTTTGCAAATCAGATTTTGCTTGTTTGCGCGCTGCTATGTAACTGGCAAGTCCTGAAATAATAGCACAAACAACAGTTGCAATATATGGTAAATATTTATCCATTAATATCACCCACCTAAAGTTAAATTATTTCAATCTTTCGGCTTGTTCCGTCGGGCAACAAGTCATCTTCATCACTTGTATAAAAACAGTTATCCCCTTGTTCTATTCGCGGCAAATTCTTCGCCAATTCTTCAAGGACGGTTGTCATACCGGCAATATTTACGGTATTATTTGCGCCCACAGTTCCGCCGTCAAGAGCTACTATCTCATCATCGGCAAACAGTTTTTCAATGTCTTCTTTGGTTACTTCCGTAATACCTTCTCTGGCGTTCCTAACACTTTCGTACCAGTTGTCTCTATGTAATCTGAGCTCGCGTTCTGAGTAGTGCTTGCCAGTAACATGTCTCGGATCCGGTTTTCCCATATCTTCGTGACAATTTAAGCACAAGGGAATGCAATTATCAAAACTATCATCGCCACCATCTGCTTTTTGCACAATATGGTGAAGTGTCATCTTTGTACCACAAAAATTGTGACAAATACAGCATCTTCTTTCACATGCCGCTAACGCTTCTGCTTGAACTTTATCAGAAAATCCCATTAAATCACCTCATCCGAAATATTGTTGCATTAATGCTTTTTTGAGTGTTTCGAGTTTGTCAAGACTTTGCTGAATTGCCAATTTTGATTTGTCGGTCTGTTTGATAAATTCAAGAAACTCAATTTGCAATTCTTTTGGTGGCATAATAATAGGCAAATCACCAATTATTGCTTTGCTCAATGCGCGCTTGTCCGTTCCGCCAACACTAACTTCTCTAATGTATCGGTTGTAATCATCCAAGTTCATAAGTACATTTACGAACTCACTACACGCTTCATCAGTTAAATGAACTCGCATAATGTTGTTGCTGTAATTAGCCTTGTCATCCTCTCCCAAATAGACAGACAC
Organism: uncultured Lachnospiraceae bacterium; assembly: GCA_964592565.1. Classification (GTDB taxonomy): domain Bacteria; phylum Bacillota; class Clostridia; order Christensenellales; family UBA1242; genus Caccovivens. The sequence goes on along the minus strand of CAZQFT010000098.1, from coordinate 2,413 downwards.
TCGACCCAAACTACTATCTTTAGTGTAGTATCGTCCGATTTTGGTGATTAGCAAATCTCCGTGATGTAACGATGTATCAAGATACTCGTTGTTAACATCTTCCGAGATATATACCGAATCATCTAATCTAAACTCATTGAACCATACATTTTGAATTCGAAGAAAAAGTACATCGCCATTTTTTTTGTAGTGTGCTTTGTCAACATTAGAGCCGTCCGATATTGACACCGAAATTTCTCGAAGTCTTTTTGTACTCCACCTTTCATTTTTGAATGGGTCACCAAACAGTTCGACAAACCGAGATTTGATGAGTTCGTCAAGTTTTGAAAGTTGTTCTTGTCTGCATTTAATCAGACTACTTATTTTATCAAGTATTTCTACAATTTCTAACTGTTCATCTAAAGACACAATATTGATTTCCATATTTCTTATGTCTTTAAGAGATAGAAATTTTTGTGTCCCACCTCTATTGTTTTCAGCAATGTATTCCTTGAATTTATCGCTGTTTAAAAAATAATAAATGTATTTGTTATTGACTTTTTCGTCATTAAACTTAATTAAAGCAACATTTTTAATCGCAAAATCAGTAAATCCACTTACTAAATAGGGGTTTCCTATCGTTCCGATCATAGGCATAATAATGTCTCCATCGTCAACCTTTGACCGTTCATTGATTTTGTTATAATCATCCAGCGTTATATAATTCACAACCGACAAATCCAATTTACCATCGACTATATTTTTGGAGGTTACCAATGGATAGCCGGTATCAACATAAGACGGAGAATCATGTGTTCCGTCTCGCACATCACAAACATCGCCTAATCTTGCCATCACGCCACTCCTTTCAACAGTGCTACCAATGCTACTATAAGTGCAGCAAAACTAACAATTCCAGAAAACACCGCAACAACATAGTCTCGATCTTTTTCTTTTGCCATCTCATTTGCAGCAGCTCTGAATATCAATGAAAACATCCCAACAATTACGACAAAAGCAACCATTAAAGAAATCGTCGCAACATTGTTCGCAATTAACTCAGATTGCCAAACACAACTTCTAACAATATTAACTACAGCGACAATTCCACAAACAAATATAATCAAACCCAATATTGCCAATCCGTTAAAAGCAAGAGCAATTAAACCGCTAAGTAATCCAGAAGTCATAGTTCCATTTGATTGCTTTTTATTAAAAACAATATAATAAATCAATTTGAAGAAACCACAAAATGTCAACTTATCTTGATTTCGCGTTTCACTGTCATTGTGATCTGTTTCAATGTGGTTTGTTGCATTGATTGCTTTGGCAAGTTTATCGTAGTCAAAATCGTTCTTAACGACTATGATCTTTTTTCTACATCTTTTCATTTCGTTCTCCTCGGTATTCATCCCACGACTGATTATATAGTTCTTGGCAGCATAGGTCACGAAGCAATTCACCAAGCATAAAGAGAAATCCGATTTCTATACTCAAATGGTGGTGCTCAAAACTATATCGCCATTCGTTAAATGCTTCTGCAACGTTGTTTAAATAGGTTATCCCGAAGGCATTTTCTGTTTTTCCGTATAGTCTAATGCTTTCTTGCTGTATCGTTTCTCTGTATTTTTCAGGAAAGAGCAAATACAATTTTTCGAGATTGTGTTCTCTTTTATAAGGAATATGATTGTAAAACAGTAAGGTTTTTAAGAAAATCTCGCACGCAAACGCCATGTTTGCAATTTTGGGCGCAGTATACCATTTTGTTCTATCTACAATGCTTTGCGGAGCCTGCCTGCAAAAATCTGCACAATCTGCAAAAGAACATGCGTGACGAAACATTTGAACACTATCAAAACGATGATTTCCTGTCAAATCATTTCCTCCTGTTTTTTCAGTTCTATAAATTCATTTATCGTCATACGATATTCTTTAATACATTCCTTATACATTGGAAATATAAATTCACGTTCTTTTTGCGTATATTGTTCTTCGCATCCATATTCCCTTCGAAATCCATTCACATCAAAAGCAAAATGGTCGCCGGTATCTGCCTCGAGAATAATATGTTCGCAATCCGGATTTACTTTCTGTAATAACCCTGAAAAGGTGTAGTCATCCGTCCAATGAGTTATCATACCGTGATACTCCACATCCGGTAAGGCACTACTTTCATTTCCGTTTTTATCTACACTCAAAACGGGATGCATAACACGGTACAATCTTCCTTGATATTTCCAAGAGCCAACAAAACGGCTATCCAAGAAATTGGGACATATCTTATAAATTCTTTCTGTCTGCTTGAGTAATGTTCCAATAAGGCCATCATAAAACTTTACTGTATCAATATCATAGCCATCTAAATATGTAAGAGGCGTTTCTGTCCACCCTTTTAGGTAACGCTCAAGCATATATAACCATTCTTCATCGCTGA
>CAZQFT010000097.1:0-3990 GCA_964592565.1 uncultured Lachnospiraceae bacterium | reverse complement strand
ATACAATCCTTTCCCTAATGGGTTTGAACCGACTAAAGAGATGATTAAGGAAAGATTGATTTTTTCACAAATTGAAATTAAACTTCCTGATTTTATTTACGAAGAAAAAAGAAATATTAAAAAATATTTTAAAAATTCAAGAAAAAACATTAAAAAATTGTTAAAAAACTCAAAAAAAGGTGATTTTTCTGCAATTTTTAATGAAAAATTTGAAAATTATTTGTTTTTTAGATTAAAATTGACAAGTGCATTATTGCACGATTTTCGCCGTCAAGATTTTGAAGAAGAAGATGCCGTTTTGCAAATTTATAAGATTGACCCAATCATGGGCGAACTTACAAAACCTCTGTTTGAAAAAGACTGTGACCTTGACAAGTTGATTGAAAATCTTGAAACAAACTATTCTCTTTCTTATCAAGAAAAGACAAAACTTATTGAGAAGAAAAACAATCAAAAAGCAAAGAAACAATCAAAACAACTTGTAGATTTGACTGTTTTAAACAGCAAAATCACCGAAAAAGTTTCAAAGAAGACCAAGACAGTCGAAAAAACTGCCTCAATTAAAAAGACAAAGGCGACAGAAAAACCTTTGCCTCAAGAAAAATCTGAAACATTGACAGACGAAAAAGTGCCTAACACTCAACAACAAAAAGATGTTGCAGTGGCTGAGTCAACATTATCTAAAACAGTTTCTGAATCAAATGAAAATATATCTGTCGATAAAACAGAAATCTCAATTGAAGAAATTGTCGCTGAAAATGATACAAAAAATAAGGAGATGTAATGATACAAGCAATCAACGTTTCTCTCGCATTTGGCGGAAGAACATTATATAAAGAAGTAAATTTAAAGTTTACAAAAGGCAACTGCTATGGCATTATTGGTGCAAATGGTGCAGGAAAATCAACTTTTTTGAAGATTTTAACTGGAGAAATCGAACCAAATACTGGAGAAATCGTAATTACTCCTGGCGAAAGAATGTCCGTTTTGGAACAAAACCAAAACAAGTATGACAACGAAACAGTTTTAGATACTGTTTTGCTTGGACACAAGCGCCTCATGGAAATTCAAAAAGAAAAAGATGCACTCTATGCAAAGCCAGATTTTTCAGATGAAGACGGAATTCGTGCTGGAGAACTTGAAACTGAGTTTGCAGAACTTGGTGGTTGGGAAGCAGACGGAGAGGCAAAAACCCTTTTACAGAATATGGGAATTGGCGAAGATTTGCATTACGAACTTATGGCAAATATTGACGCTAAAATCAAAGTGAAAGTTTTGCTCGCACAAGCACTTTTTGGAAATCCTGATATTTTGGTGCTTGACGAACCAACAAACAACCTCGATTTTAAAACAATCAGGTGGCTTGAAAATTTCTTGCTTGACTTTGAAAACATTGTAATCATTGTGTCACACAATCGTCACTTCTTAAACAAAGTCTGTACACACATTTGCGATGTTGACTTTGGCGAAATCAATATGTATCTTGGAAACTATGATTTTTGGTATGAAACAAGCCAATTGCTCGCACGCCAAGCAAAAGATATGAACAAAAAGGCAGAACAGCGTGCAAAAGAACTTAAAGATTTCATCGCTCGATTCTCAGCAAACGCTTCAAAATCAAAACAAGCGACAAGCAGAAAGAAAGAACTTGAAAAATTGACGCTTGATGATTTTAAACCATCTTCAAGAAAATATCCTTACGTTGATTTTAAATATGAACAAGAAATTGGAAAAGAAATTCTTAAGGTTGAAAAACTTTCAAAAGAAGGTTTTTTCAAAAATCTATCTTTTACAATCGAACATGGTCAAAAAATCGCATTTTTGTGCTCAAACAGTTTAGTTTTAACCACACTTTTCAACATTTTAGCAGGTAAGGAAGAAGCAGACAGCGGTACAATACATTGGGGAAAAACAATAAAATATTCATATCTTCCACAAGACAACAGAGAATATTTTGACGATTGCCATCTCAGCATTGTTGATTGGCTTAGACAATATTCAAAAGACAAGACAGAAAGTTATGTACGTGGTTGGCTTGGAAGAATGCTTTTCTCCGGCGAAGAAAGTTTAAAAGAAGTTAATGTTCTTTCAGGTGGCGAAAAAGTTCGTTGTATGCTTGCTAAAATCATGCTCGAAAGCGGAAACTTCTTGATTTTAGACGAGCCAACAAACCACCTAGACCTTGAAAGCATCACATCTTTAAACAAGGGTATGACAAACTTTAAAGGAGGAATGATTTTTGCAACGGGCGACCAAGAAATCATCGAAACTGTTGCAAACAGAATTATTGACATCGTTGATGAAAATACAATTATTGACAAACAGATGTCATATGAAGAATATGTAGAAAAGTTTAAAAATTAATTTTATTTCTTCATTTTATAAAAAAATGCAATAAAATATATAAAAAATCGCAATTTTTATGCGATTTTTTTGTTTTTTCATATATTATTTGATTTTTATCAAAAGTTTTTATATAATATATTTATGACAACTTACATTTTAATTGGAATTGCAATAGTTTTTGTTTTGTTGATTTGCTTCGCACTTGCCGTTGCAAGTTTTTCATCCGAAAATTATCTAGAAAATTTGAAAACAACTAATTCTTTGCCAAACTCGTCTGGGCTCAGCACCCTTGACTACGTCTCACAAATCAACGAAAGGCATTTCTTAAACAAAATTACCATCGAAAAATGCGAACAATATCAAGACCATTACAGTCGAAACAAAATTGCGTTAAGCCATGAAACCATGTATTCAAACAATCTTGCGTCTCTTGCAATTGTGTCACACGAACTTGGACATGCACGACAAGATTTTGAAGGAGATAAACTTACAAAACATTGGAAACTTCGCTCTTTTGGAAAAAAATGTGGTTTTTTGTTTATGCCTCTTCTTGTGATTGGAATTGTCCTAAGTCTGCTCTCTGTTTTTGAAATTTTGTCGCAACCATATATTCTTTATATTGGCTTAGCCTGTGTTGCGTTGGCATTTGCAATTTTTATATTTGCAATTGTATTGAAATATAAAGAAATACAGGTTGAAAAAGAAGCATCTGTTTATGCACTAGATTTTTTGAGGGAATTTTTGTCAGAAGACGAAGTCTTGAAATGTAAAAATCTTTTAAACAGTGCTCGTTTAACCTATTGGGCAAGCCTGTTTAAGACGATGTTTGGATGGACTTTTCTTACAAGCAAAAACAAAATGTTTAGATGACATTCTATTGCGTTCGCATTATTATGTCAAAATCTCAATGACTATTAAGTTTTAATCAAATTCAAATTTTCATTTACACGCCACATAATAACAAAATAAGAGGAACCCCTCTTATTTTGTTTTATCAATGAAACTTTTACAATAGTGTTTTTGCTCACCGTTTGGCATTGGTTCTCCATTTCCAAGCGATACATCAATCACATCTTTATTGCAGTTGCAACCCATTTCGTTGTATACACAATCTTTTACATTGCAACGAACTCCACTGTTTACTTCCGACATTTTTACCTCCTTGATATAGAATTTGCAATCTTTCTCAAAATATTTATACTTTCAGCATAAAAATTTTTATAATTTCATATATTTAAATTAGTTTAATTTGTTGACATTTTTTCTCTCAACAATTAAAATAATTATGTAATACAAAATTACAAAATTTTTAAAAGGAGTAATGTTATGGCAAAGAAATCTGATTATTTTGGCTTGGGATATATTGTAAGTATCATTCTTGCAATTATTCCTGTAACATCATGGCTTTGCGGAGCAATCACAAGATTTAAAGAAGGTAAACTTGTAGCAGGAATCATCCGTCTTGTTTTCGGTTTTAACATCGTTTGGGTTCTTGACCTCATTCTTATGATTTTCAGCAAACACATTTTGAGAATTTTGAATGTTTAATAAACTCAAAGAAAAATAAAACTCACTTATTGTGGGTTTTATTTTTTTATTTTAAATAAAACAAAAATTCTTGCTTTAAAATTTAGTTCAAAAAAC
>CAZQFT010000096.1:0-4021 GCA_964592565.1 uncultured Lachnospiraceae bacterium | reverse complement strand
GCTGATGTCTTCGGCAAAAAATATAATCTTCCAATCTATGCACACAACGATGTTTGGGTTGGGCTGAACGACAAACTTACGCGCATTGGTGATGATGAAAAAAAAGTTTTTACTGGTGACTTTGCGGTTAAAGATTTGCTGATTTCGCCAGTTGAAGTTCCTCACGATGTGAAATGTTTTGGATTCAGTTTGTCTGAGAACGACAAAAAAATCAGCATCCTGACTGACCTTGGACATACGGATGAAAGGATTTTTAATGCCGTTAAGGGCAGTCAACTTATCTATTTGGAAGCAAATCACGATTTAAGCATGCTGAGAAACAATGAAAGATATTCACTTGCACTAAAGATGAGAATTGCTGGAAAAAATGGACATCTTTCCAATGATGATTCTGCAAGGTTTATTGAAAAATTGGTGGGCTCTGGAACAAAACAAATTGTGTTATCGCATTTAAGTACGGAAAACAACACTCCAGATTTGGCATTCAATTATATTTCTTCTATGCTTGACGAAAGAGGATTGCATGAAGGCGAATTTTTTAGAATTGATGTTGCATCTACAAAGCCGACAAGACTTTTCAAACTTAAATAAAAAACAAAAGACAGTTTGTGCACTGTCTTTTTTTAATCAAGGTTTATTGTTGAGGTGTCGTAATATTTTACAAATCCTTTTTGATTTAGGCTGTAAATTCCATCATCGCCAATGATGTAACTGTCGAAAAGTGAAAGCCCAAGGGGATTGAGAATCTGGTTTATATATTCGGTGGCTGCAAAATCGTCTGATGATGGGTGGGCACTTCCGCCTGGATGATTATGTGCACAAATCATGCGGACAAGTTTTGACGAAACGGAAAAGTTTATGATTTGCTCTGGAGGAATGCCGATTGCTCGAACACTGCCCATATCTAGGCATCTGAATTGGGTCACTTGATTTTTCGAGTTTAGGGCAAGCAGTATGAGGTTTTCGTAGGGCTCGAAGCGTAGCAGATTTTCAAGATAGTTCAAAAACTCTTCGCGATTGTTGAGAGAAACCTTGTTTGTAATTTTTGAGAGATTGTAAACAAACATAATCTGTTTGAGGCTCTTGATTTTTATCGCACTCCTTTTGTTTATGCCTTTCACTTGGCATAAATCTTCAATGCTGGAGTCAATTATGTTTGCAAAAGTTCTGTATTTATTCAGCAGTCTGTGGGCTAGTGGATTTACATCTCCGCGTGGAAAAACTAATGTAAGTGCCCATTCGACCTGTTGAATGTTTGTCATGTTCAGCATCCCTGCGGTTGATACTACTGAAGCGAGTCTGTCGCGGTGACCATCATGCGAAATATCGCTGTTTTTGTCTTTCGTATTCATAAAATCTAAAATCTCACTTCTTATTTGCGTTGTTGAACACTTTAGTGTTTTTTGCAGCAATCATATTTGCAATTTCTTCAATGGCAACTTTGTTTGGTTTTCTTAGGTCAAAATTCTTTGGATTTTCAATTATATGTTTGCGTAGGCTTGCAAAATATGCAAGTCGAATGTCTGTGTCGCTGTTGATTTTGAATATATTGTGTTTTGTGCAGGCTTCATTCAAAAACTTTTCTGGAATTCCTACCGCACCCTCAAGTTGTCCGCCGTGATTGTTTATGGTTTTTACATAGGCAGGAAGAACGGATGAAGCACCGTGCAAAACAAGTGGAGTGGTTGGAATTTGTTTTTCAATATCACTTAAAATGTCAAAGCGAAGTTTTTGCTTTCCAGAAAACTTGTAAGCACCGTGGCTTGTTCCGATTGCAACAGCAAGGGTATCGCATGCAGTCTTTTCAACAAATTCTTTCGCTTTAAGTGGGTCGGTGTAGATTGTGTTGCTTGCGCTGACATTGTCTTCAATTCCTGACAAAACGCCAAGTTCGGCTTCAACTAAAACACCTTTTTTGTGTGCATATGTTGTTACTTTTTTTGTAAGTTTGATGTTTTCTTCAAAAGAAAGTGAACTTCCATCAATCATTACGCTGTCGAAACCAAGGTCTATTGCTTTTTTGCAAACCTCATAACTTTTGCCATGGTCTAAGTGCAAAAACAGTGGAAGTTTGTATTCTTTTTTTACGCAATCAAACATTGCTTTTACAAAATTTTCGCCAAGATAAGAAAGAGCACCTTCGCTTACGGACAAAATGGCTGGAGAATTTGATTTTTTACAGCCTTCACAAATTCCTTTCAAAGTTTCAAAATTTACAAAATTGTACGCTCCAATCGCGTAACCTTTTTTATTGCAGTCTTTAAGATAGAAAGATAAAGTTTTCATATGACATTTTCCCCTTTTATTTTTTATATTTTAACACATTTCTCAAAATTTACAAACATATTAAAAGATAAGTTCAAAAAATGTGAGGTGGTTATGAGGAAAAAGATTGTGCTTGGATTTATGTTGACGCTTGTCGTGGTGTCGTTGTTTGGGTGCGGAATGTCGACAGTGGGGCTTGTTGAAGAAAATATGTCAGAGTTGACAAAGGTTTATTATATGGCGGAGAACGATGATTTTTATTGCACATTGTCTTCTGGTGTTCGTGAAAAAACATATCTTATGAATGGTGAAAGTAGCGAGGTGACAGACTTTGCACTTTTGACAATTGTTCCAAATCAAAATGTTTCTGGCAGTTTGATTAAAGCAAATGTAAAAATTGATGGAGTTGAAAGTGAAGTTGAACTTGAAATAAATGGACTTAATCACAACTTTATGGTTGACCTTGAGAAAGCGTTTTCTGGCAATGAGGTTGTTGAGGTGACTTATGGAGGGAGTTCGATTGCGCTTGAAAATGTGTCACAGAATTTTGCTGTTGATTACAACAAAGCAATTGAGATTGCTTGCCAAGAAATGAACGAGCAGATAACTGCAAAAAAGAAATTTTCAAAACTTAATGCGGAATGTTATTTGCGAGTGCTAGATAAAAAAGCAAATCAATTCGATAGTGTTTTTTGGTGTTTTACAGTTTTGAATGTTGACAACGAAAGTTATTCGGTTGTAATTTCTGCAGAAGATGGTTCGGTTTTGGCGAAAACGAATTGAGTTGTTGGCAAGTTTTCGAATTTTAAAAAGTGAAAAATTGAGCAAAAATTGGCGAAAAAATTAAAAAAGTAGGCAAAATCCTGCTTTTTTGTGTTTTTATTTGTGTTTTTTGTGTGTTTTTTGCTATCATAGCAATATGAAAATGTACGAAAATATTAAGAACGAAAAAGAAAAAGTAATCGTTTTTTGTCCAATTGAAAAAGATAAAGATAGGGAATATCAATTTGCAGAAATAAGTAGACTGTGTTTTTCTGCTGATATGGAAGTACAAAAAATCTTCTTTCAAAGTTTGGATGCATTCAATCGCCGTACGATTATGGGTACTGGAAAATTGGAAGAGATTAAGGAGTATCTGAAAGAAAATCCTTGTGATTGTTTGGTGGTCGATTATCAACTTACTGGCTCTCAACTTCGAAATTTGTCAGACGAATTGCAAATTAAAGTTCTTGACCGAATCTTGCTGATTATTGATATATTTGCACTCAACGCACGCTCAAGTGAAGGAAAAGTGGAAGTAAGGCTGGCGCAAAATAAATATTTGCTTACAAGGCTTTCGTCTTTGCAAGGCAGTGCTGGACGCTTTGGTGGAAAGGGTGCGGGTATGCGTGGCCCTGGTGAAACAAAACTTGAACTTGACAGAAGAAAACTTGAAAAAGAAATCTTGCTTTTGGAAAAAGAACTTGAAAAGATAAAAAACGGCAGACGCCAAAACAAACTTTTAAGAGAAAAAAATGGAATAAAAAGTGTGGTGCTTGGAGGGTATACAAATGCTGGGAAGAGTTCGCTTTTCAACCTGCTGACCAAAGAAAGCATTTATGCTGATGACAAACTTTTTGCCACGCTTGACACAACAAGCAGAAGATTGTTTTTGGGCGACAGGGATTTTTGTCTTTTGACCGACACGGTTGGGTTTATCAGTAAACTTCCTCATGAATTGGTTGAAAGTTTTTCGGCAACACTTGAAGAGGTTGCA
>CAZQFT010000095.1:0-4034 GCA_964592565.1 uncultured Lachnospiraceae bacterium | reverse complement strand
AAATTGAGAGAGGAACTTGCTGCACTTGAGGCAACAATCACTGATCTCAAAGACATTTTGGAAAAACCAGAGCGCGTTCTTCAAATTGTCCGTGATGACTTGGAAAATGTTAAGAATGTTTATGGTGATGAAAGAAAGACCGAAATCAGCATGGAAATGGGCGGAATTGACATTGAAGACCTTATCGCTGAAGAAGATGTAATCATTTCAATGACACATATGGGTTATGTAAAGCGTATGTCTGCCGATGAATATAAGGCTCAGCACCGTGGCGGGGTTGGAATTACTGCACACAAGACAAAAGACGAGGACTTTGTTGAGAAGATGTTTGTAACATCAACACACGACACCCTCTTGTTCTTTACAAACCTCGGCAAGGTTTACAGCGCGAAAGCATATGAAATCCCCGAGGCACAAAGACAGTCAAAGGGCCGTGCAATAATCAACCTCTTGCAACTTTCACTTGGCGAAAAGGTAACGACCATCATTCCAGTGAAGAAAGATGCAAAAGGTTTTATGCTTATGGCAACAAGAAACGGACTTATCAAGAAGACTCCTCTTTCTGAATATGAAAACATCAGAAAAGTTGGAAAAATTGCAATTAAACTTGTTGAAGGCGACGAACTTATCGGCGTAAACATCACAAGTGGTCGCAACGATGTCCTGATTGGAACTCATGAAGGAAAATGTATTCGTTTTATTGAAACAGATGTGCGATCGGTTGGTCGTGACAGTCAAGGTGTGAAGAGCATTAAACTTGACGATGAAGATTATGTTGTTGATATGGCAATTGTTCATGAGGGTTCAAAAATCCTTACAATCACTGAAAATGCCTATGGAAAACAAACCCCTGTTGACGAATTTAGACTTCAACAACGCGGCGGTTCGGGCGTTAAGGCTTGTGTGTTGAATGAAAAGACAGGAAAACTTGTTGCGCTTAAACAAATTGATGAAGACTGCGACCTTTTAATGATTGCAGACAGCGGAATTATCATCCGTACTCATGTTGACAGCATCAGTGAATTTTCAAGAGTTAGCCAAGGCGTGAAGATTATGAAACTTAAAAACAATGCAAAAATCTCTGGTGTTGCACTTGCTGAAAGAGATGAATCTGAAGAAACCGAAGCATCTGCTACGGAAAACGAAGAAATTTCGGCAGAAACAGAAAACACTTCACAAGAACAACCAGTTCAAGAAAACACTGAGGAATAAATTATAGGCATTTAAAGCAGCGGAGAAGTTATTTCTTCGCTCTTTAAAAATATTTTAATTGCAGAGGTTCGTATGAACAAAGAAATTAGAGAACAAGAAAAACAATATCTCGAACATGTCATCAAAAATATTGATGAGATAACGATAAAAAATCAGGCAAAAATCAAAAGCAACAAAGAAAGCATTGCTGCTTATAAGAAATATTTTGCCGACAGTTATTATGACATCCACAGTGGCGATGCAAATGAATTTGTCGGAGAAGATGAATTTGCACATATCAACATCCAAATCGAAAGTTTGGAACGCCAAAACACAGTTCTCGACAAAGAAGCAAAACGCCTGAGGAAGCAAAAATCTACGCCTTATTTTGGAAGATTTGACTTTAAGTGCGATGACGAGAAAGAACCTACAAAATATTATGTTGGACTTGGTTTGGTGCAAAATCAAGACAACAACCTTGTGTATGACTGGCGTGCAGACATATGCTCTCTTTATTATGACGACAAAACAGGACAAACCTCCTATACATGTCCAGAAGGCGAGATAAACGGAGAACTCTCCCTTAAAAGACAATATAAGATTGAGAAGGGAAACCTTAATTATTTTATTGACAGCAGCATGCTTATTGATGACGAAATTTTGATGGAACAACTTTCAAAAAATGCTACTTCAAAAATGCATGACATCGTTTATACAATTCAAAAAGAACAAAATGTTTTAATTCGTGCTGATGATTTTAAAAACAAAATCGTGCAAGGTGTTGCTGGTTCTGGAAAAACATCAATTGCAATGCATAGGGTATCTTATTTGCTTTATAAATATCGTGACAAACTTAAAAGTGAAGACATCCTGATTTTGTCACCTTCCGAACTTTTTGCGGACTACATCAACGATGTACTGCCTGCACTTGGCGAAGAAAAGCCTTTTAATACAACCTTTACTACCATGGCAAAACGCCTTCTTGGCGAACCTTTTGAAACTCGCGAAGAGATGCTTGAACGCGTAATCAGCAAACAGCACCAAAAGGACTTTGAAAACATCGCAATAAAATCAAGTTTCGAGTTTCTTGATGAACTTAAAAATTTCTTAAATAACGACATTTGCAACCTCTACATCCCAAAAACTTTGACTTTTGGTGACATCATAATTCCAAAAAATGAATTGCAATCGGTTTATTTTGAAAAATTAAAACATTTACCAATTCATAAAAGAATTGATATATTGGCAGAATATATCACAGACAAGTTCCACATCCCACCTTCAAGACGGGAGGATTTGTGGAAACGTGCGAAAAAGATTTTATATCGCAGTTTCATCACAACTGATTTGCTGAGAATTTACAATTTGTTTCTACGAAGTCTTGAACTTGATGAGGTTGAAAAAATCGGTGCATATGACATTGCCCCAGTCATGCTTATCAAAGAAAACTTACTCGGACTTAAAAACAACTATGATGCAAAATATGTCATCATAGATGAAATGCAAGACTACACTCCATGCCATTTCTATCTTTTTGATAAAATATGGAAATGCGGGAAACTTTATCTTGGCGACATTTATCAAAGCATAGACAGAACATTGTCAGCAGACTATTTAACAATGCTTGCAAAAAACACACATTCAAAAATCAAACAACTCAACAAGTCATATCGCAGCACTCTGCAAATTTCTGTTTTCTCACAAAAGATTTTGGGGAAACATATCGCAAACAATGTAAATCGAGATGGCGAAGAAGTTGAATGTATCAAAACAAAAAATTGCGCAAAAGCAATTGAAAAAATTCTTAATACTCACAAAAAACAAAGCATAGCGATAATCTGCAAAACAAAAGACGAAATCAAGTCATTGCAGAAAGAAAGTGAGATGATTAAGAAATTTAAGGTTCTTGACGAACTTAACACAATGACAAAGTCTAAAAAAATTATAACAACTCCTGCAAAAGCAAAAGGTGTCGAATTTGACTGCGTCATTATTCCATTTGCTAACAAAGAGAACTACAACAACGAGCTTGACCGCAACCTTCTTTATGTCGCCTCCACCAGAGCACTTCATAAGTTGTATTTCTTAAGCGACAAAACTCCAAGCAAATTTCTTCTGAAAGAAAATAAGTAACTAAAATTCAAAAAATTATAAAAATTTTTCATATGAATTTATATACAAAAATTATGCATAAAATTCATAAAAAAAATAATTTATGCAAAATAGATAAATTTTATACAAAATTGTCAAAAAATGTAATTTGTTCCAATTTTCAAGTTTTACACACTTTTATGCTCCAATTTCACAATTTATGATTGGATTTTCTAAATTTTTGTCCACAATAATGTGGAAATGTGGATAACTTATGTAGTTTTCTCACATTTTCGCCCAAATTTGGGTGTTTGTATAAACATTTAAACTTTTGAATATTTATAAATTTGTGGATAAGTGGAAAATCTCGGTGTATAACTTTTGGATAAAAGTTGGCTTAAAATATATTGACAAAATACATATTCATATATTAAAATACAATATTAAATTAATAATAAATTAAGGAAATAATATGAAAAAAAAGAAGTTAATTACTCCTAAAAAATTGCAAGGTTTCTGGGAACTTATGCCAAAAGAACAGATATTCTTTTCTGGGCTAATAGATAAAATTGAAAATGTGTTCCAAGATAATTGTTTTGTTCCTCTTGACACCCCAGTATTAGAATATTCTGAGGCTTTGCTTGCCAAAAGTGGTGGAGATACAGACAAAGAGGTTTATCGTTTCACAAAAGGCGATACGGACATGTGCATGAGATATGATTTAACAGTACCCCTCGCAAGATTTGTTGCAA
>CAZQFT010000094.1:0-4041 GCA_964592565.1 uncultured Lachnospiraceae bacterium | reverse complement strand
CCATAAAGTATGGACTATCAGATTTTTTGTTGCCATAGTGTTGCCACGCTGACAAAGGTATTATACTTGTTTCCTTAGCGATTTTCAAGGTTTTATGTTAATGTTTTAATCATTAGCGCCAAAAATCACGGATACATTCAATTCAGGAAACTCTGCTGTTGCTTGGAAGTCATCGCCGTTAGCTTTAACTGTCATTACATAATTTGTGTCAGCATTGCAGATAGCTTCATTATCATCGGGAGAAGGGTTGATATAGTATTGTCTCTGAACTTCAATAATAATGGAATCCGAGGCAGTATCTACTCTCATATCAAGAACGTTATCTTGATCGTACCTTGAACCTCTACCAGTCGGAATAGCATATTTACCAAACCACGGATAGATCTTTTCCTTTCCAGAATCAATATCTTTCACAAACAGATACAGTTCTGTCCCATACGCTGAGCCGTTAACTTGAACCAATTTGTTATGGAAGATGCAGGTTTTACTTCTTGCTTTGCCGAAGAACAAAACTTTCTTAGGGTTAGACTTATTTTGTCCAACGGCACATCCACCACTGCCATCCGGATAACAACCATAATTATAGAAACGATATTCGTCATTTTCTGCGACAAGAAAACACTTAGAACCTTCCCAAGGTTGCTTTCCTGCGACACCTTGTTTTACCGCCTTTTCTATATCAATTTTCAACGGAGAAAGCAGAGGAAGTTCGGCACATTTATTACGCTCATCGCCTTCAAAGAAGTAGTCTGCTGGGACACCCTTTGTCATTACCGTACGATTAGCTTTTATAGTAATATGTTCAGGCTGAAATACTACGTTTCTTTTCGTCTGCTCGCCATTGCTTGCCTTATTTTCTTCCATCATTTTGTATGCAGTTACAGACTCAGTTGCTGCATCAAAAATGGTATTTGCCGCATCTGATGTTGTTTGCGTATTGCTTTTCTTATTCTTCTTAAAAAATGAAAATAGTCCCATAATAGACCTCCTTGTATGTAATTGAAGTTCAATTACTGTTTGATAATTTCTGTTCCGCACTTATGACAGAAACCGCTATCTGCTTGAAGTTGTGTTCCACACTTGCGGCAGAAATTAGATTGTACGGTTGTGTTGTTTGCAGAAGTAGTGTTTTCAACAATGGGTTGGATTTTTGGTGTCGAAACATTTTCGGTCTGATCGTATCCCTTAACGATTGCAATGCATTCGTCGAGGTTAGGAATTGTCCTTCCAAGAGCCTCTGCATACTCTATCAGCTCGGCGTTAAGAGAACCCATTACAGGTGTGTACTTTTTCGGTAAGTTCTTCATCATTTTTTTGTAACGAGGTTCACTGATAAATGCGGTTACAATTATTGCTAAAAAGGCAGCGAATATTAACCAAGCAACCGGACTTGTACCAATAGCAATCGCTGCAATGCCACTAATGATTGCAGGCATAAAACAGAGGCCGCCCCAAGTCAAGTATTTCATATCTTTGTCCCACTTCGGTTTTTTACCACATTTAGTACAGTGGGTATTTTGTAAAAAAAGTCCATTTCTCATATCTTGGGCATGGTTATTAGGGTCCGTAATAATTTGAAGTGTTTCTCCTGCCCATTCTGCCTGTGCCAAACTTGCTGCCTTTGCTTCTGCTTCTCTCTGCTTTGAAGGGCGCCAAGAACTGGATGATTCTTGCCGTTTGACAACAATTGAACCTGTTGCGAAATTAACCTCCCCGCATTCTTCGCACTTCCAGCTCGCATAGACTGGTACAGTAATAGTTGATGTATAAACAGTTCTTGAAGACATAATCCTAACTCCTTACTAACATTATTTATTGTTTCGGTTTTTCACTAACATCAAGGACAAAAACATTACCAATAGCATCTTCCAATTCATCAATGACCTGATGTGCCGTGTCGACACTGCCGACAATCCTCAAAGGATTATCAGAACTGTATGTAAAGGCTTTGTAATCATCCTCATTATCTGAATAATCACCTTCAGGATAATATTGATAGAAGAAAGTCGCCCAAATGGTTTTTCCTTCAACAGTCTTACACCTACAAACAACTTCCCAAAGATCTCCATTTCCAATTTTCGTTCCATACTTTGTTGTGTTGTATCTATACACAAAATATTCCGGCTCCATAGACACTACATCCGCATAAACATTGGTATAATCTTCGTTCATTGTTTGAGTAGCAAAATTGCGCAGCTCACTATTATGGGCGTTATCAATTATTCCCTTTACAATAAAAAACGCAACAACTGCAACAATAACACAAATGACAATAGTTTTAATTATCTTTTTCTTTTTATTTGCCGCTTCGGTAGCCGCAACTCGTTTTAGAATAGCAAGATTTCGCTCTTTTTGAATTTCAGCCATTCGCTGTCGTTCAAGTTCTTCTTGTCGTTGCTTTTCAATAAGTCGTTGCTTTTCTCGCTCTCGCTTGAGTTTTTCTTCCTCAATTCGTTTGTTTTCTATGTATGCAGAATACCTTTCTGCGAGAAAATTCTCGTCTAAAGCGTTGAAAACTATTTGTTTGGAGCAACCGCAGTTGATACAATCGTTCTCGATGTTAGCATTTATTTTCCCACAAGAACACATCCAAAACTCACCGACTTGCATAGGCACAAAAGATGACTTTCTGGATGTTTCATAATTATACTGTTGTGCCAGTTCAAGAGAATCGAAATGCTCCGGCAATGATACCACTACAGGAAATTTGGCTTCTTCGCCTGAACATTCTTCAATAGTGCCATCCGCAAATCTGATACGCTTCAATTTGACGTTAACCGTTCTTGTGTTGGCATCTGCTATCGGAATTTTCCGAGAGTAACCAAAAACCTCGTCCCGTTTCGGTGACAAATCAAGAACTTGTGCATCACGGATGGTCGGTAATTCATTGCCCCAAACATCAAAACAATAAACATCTACCATTAGGGCAGAGATAACCTTGTCCGAAAGGCTCTTAAACTTACATCGTAGATAATATTTTTCTCTATCCGACGAACAGTAAAGATGTGCACTTTGAATTATAACAGGGTGAGATCCTTTCACCTCCATAATTTCAAACTCTGACAACAGTTCTTCTACCACATTACTTGAAACAGTCGGTTCTGGAATAGGAGCAGAGAGTTTAGTTCCACATCCCTGACAAAACTCACTGTCGCTCGGAAGGACTGCTTTGCACTTGGGACAAACCTTTTTATCATTTGTCGGAGTGTTATTAACGGCTTCTTCAGCCTTATCAATTTCTTCTTCCGCAGATAAATTGCTTGCTTCTGCTTCAAGCAATGGTGTCAAAATATTTTCAGCCCAATCGTAATCTACAATAGGGTAATTATCATCAAACTGTGCGGCGTAATGACTACCATAAAACAGATTTTTCAAATAGTCGTATGCTTTTTCAGGTAATTCACAACACAATTCATCATTTTCATTGTCATATAGATAAATTAACTCTTTACCGCTAATGGCAGTATAAAAAGCATTTCTAAATTCAAACTCTGGACGTTGTGAAAGCAAATTATAAGCGGTAAAAACCTTACATAACTCAATAATTCTATCGTCACGGTTGCTTTCTAAACAAGAAACTTTTTCTTTGAGGGCGTTCATATCCCCAACAATACGAAAAGTCTTATAAGGGAGTTTTTGCATTGCACGAATTTCAGAAACTCTTTTAGTATATTCGGGAGAATTATTATGTACCACCCATATCATAGCGCCGTGCCGCAAATCGTGATAAAGGATGTCATATTCTAAGTGGGACACAAATCTACAGTGAGGGCATTCTACATTAAATAAATCACCACTCATAATTTGCATAGCAATGTCATCCGAATAGTCAGAATTGACACTCTCAAATACTGTTACAGATAATGGTTTTCCGCATTTAGAACAGTTAACTGTCATTCTTTTTGGTATAGACATAGCTTCACCCCTCTCAATTACATATAAATAAAAAGTGCGTGACCGAAGCCACGCACCGAAAAACGCAAACTCCGATTGTCGCCAAACAAAGCTCAAATAGAAAAGGATACCCTTATTACCATCCGA
>CAZQFT010000093.1:0-4292 GCA_964592565.1 uncultured Lachnospiraceae bacterium | reverse complement strand
ACTTAAAACTCCAAGAAAAAGAATACCATTCAAGTATATTCTATCACAGAAATCTCAAAATTCAAAACAATTTTATATAAAAAAATCGCAAAAACTGCGATTTTTTTTAATTATTTTGCTAAATCTGCAACACTTTCTTGTTTCTTTGCAGGAAATTCAAGCGCATCTTTCAAATCAAAAAGTTCAAAGGCTTGATCTAGAGTTATTTTTGAAATATCAACTTTTACAAGAAGTTCATTATCCGCTGTAACGCAACACAACTTCTTTTCATCTCCGTCCAAAACCATTCTTACCATTTTCTTTGTTTCTTTCATGTTGCTTTTTACATCTCTTTGCCTGCTGTTTTCTTTGTTTTCGTTTAACGCATTCATTGCTTTCATATTAAACACCTCCGTGTGTGTATTTTTCCTATTACTTGCCCTTATCATAGCACATTTTTTTGAGTTTGTAAATACTTTTTTGAAAAATTTTTAAATTATTTTTTCTCTTTATTTTTCGGCAATTTAAACACATTAAGTACTTACAAAGTTTATGCGCCTTTGCAAACAATCACACCACTACATTTTCTCTACACTTTCAATGCCAAGCGTCCAAAGGGCTTTTTCAAGACACTTCTTCACAAGCAAACAAACAGCAAGCATATTTGCTTTCCTTTCTGCGTTTTGCTCAGTCAAAATCTTATGGTTGTTATAAAAAGTTGAAAAGGCACTTGCCAAATCAAATGTTGCCAAGCAAAGAGCATTCATTGAATAACTGTCATACGCAATTTGATAAGAAGAATTAAGTTTTAAGATTGCAAGCACAATATTGCGTTCTTCTGTCGTTTCAACACTAACCTTTCCCGCATTTACATCTGCTTTCGCAAGAAGTGAGTTTATTCTTGCGATTGTGTATTGAATATATGGACCAGTTTTTCCATCAAAAGACAAGAATTTCTCAACATCAAAAACATAGTCTTTTGCAACTGTGTTTGACAAATCTCCAAACTTCATTGCCCCAACACCAATTCTGCGAGCCAAATCAACATCTCCAACAATACCATTATCAGCAAGTTTTTTTGACGCGCTTTCAACAAGCATGTCGACAACATCCTTATATTTAACAACGCCACCTGCTCTTGTTTTAAATGGTTTTCCATCCTTTCCATTCATCGTTCCAAACGCAACATGAGAAAGTTTTTGTTCTTCTGGGGAAATTCCAGCAAGTTTACAGCATCTGAAAACTTGTTCGAAATGCATTGCCTGGCGAGCGTCAGTAATATAAACAATTTCATCTGGCTCAAACTGTCTGTTTCTGATTAAAATTGTTGCAATGTCGGTTGTTGCATAAAGTTCGCCACCATTATACTTTTTAATGATTGCAGGAGGCATTGGATTTTTATATCTTTGCTCCTCATCCTCACTCTTTTTTGGAATTGGAACATGCTCACCCTCACGAGCGACATCAACGACAAGCGCCCCTTCACTTTCACGAGCCAAGCCTTTATCAACGAAAATTTGCACTGCTTCTTCAATTGCTTCATCCGCATCACTTTCACCATAGTAATAATCAAACTGAGTGTTTAAAAGTGTGTAATTTTTTTCAATTTCAGAAACTGACAACTCTCTTATCTTATTATATATCGTCCAGTAAGGCTCTTTGTGGCGTTGAACACAAAGCGTATATTCATCAGCGCGCGCTTTAAACTGTTGGTCAACATCTTTTCTCTTGCTTGCCTTTGGATATTCTTCATTCAAAACATCAAGCGTAACATTTTCAAGTTTTAAGTTTTCAAGTTTTACATCCTTTGCAAAAAACTTGTCTAAATAGCCATCTTCATGAAGTTGCAAAATCGTAAGCCCCATTTGAAGCCCAAAGTCACCGAGATGCACATCGGCAATAACCTCATCTCCAAGTGCCACATGAACTCTTTTTAAGGCTTCTCCTACAATTGGAGAACGCAAGTGTCCTACATGCAATTCCTTTGCAACATTTGCTCCACCATAATCAAAGAAAACAAGTCTTGATTTTTCAACTTGCTCAATTCCAAGATGTTCATCTCTAGAAATTTCATTTGCAAATTCAGAAAGCGTTTGCTCTTTAACTTTAACATTGATAAAGCCGGGTTGACACACCAAAAATTCAAATTTTTCAGTTTTTTTCAAGTTTTTTACTATTTTTTCGGCTAAATCAAAAGGTTTTTCACCAATTTTCTTTGCAAGCATCATTGCACAATTTGATTGATAATCACAAAGTTCAGGTCTGTTTGAAAACGCAACTGCCACACTGCTTGAATCAAGCCCCAAACCTTCCGCCGCATCTTTTAATAAGTTCAATATCTCAATTTTTATATTCATATCATTTAAGTTTCCTTTTAATGAACTAAGTATAACAAACAAATACAAAAATTGCAAGCAACAGGCAAAGATTTAAAGAAACAAAAATAAAACAGCCCAAAGGACTGTTCTAACTTACACCATTTTTGAAATTGCGATAACCCTTAAAATCAATCACTTTTTTAGGGGCACAGATGTAATATCTTTTCGTTTGTGGATTTAAAAATTTTCTTGCACCCTTCTCTTGCATTGAAAATCTTCCAAAGTTTCGCAAGTTAATTTGCTCGCCTTTTGAACAAACTTCCAAAATCAACGCCTTAAATTCATTTAAAAACAAATTACACTTCGACTTTGGCAAGTCGGTCTTTTTTGATATAAGTTCAACAAACTCTGCTTTATTCATATTTACCTCCAAAAGGATGATGAACAAAAAACAAAATCTTAAACACGATTTTTAATATTCTTCAAATTTGGCTTCAGTTTGATCAAAAGCGGAATTGTAAGAACAAAATAAACCATCACCCCCAATGCAACTGCCAACACAATATTTGCAATCGTCCCAAAATAATTGCAGTTAATAAAGCAATAGACCACCACAAACATAGAAAGCGTCCCCAATAAAAGCATAAACATTTCCCTAAATGAAATTGTAAAATTTATTTTCTTTTTTAGTTTATAAAGTGCAAAAATGCAGACAGTTGCAGAAAGAAATATATTCCCAAAAACAAGTGCAAAGATGTTTATTGTTGGCACAGCGGAAAGCACAAATGAGATTATTGCTTTCAAAGTTCCACCAAACGCAGTTATTGCCAAAATATATCTAAACTCGCCATTTGCCTGCAGCAACATAATCAGATATTGCATCAAGGCCGTAAAAATAATTGAAAACGCACCAAAAAGCATAAGTTCAAACGCGACATCCAAAATTTGCCCACTCATGTCCACATACACCAACCCTAACACCTGCCGCGATATTGCGACAAGTCCGAAAGTTGTCGGCAAAATCAAATAAAGCAAAACTTTCAAGCCTCTCTCAATTATGTGTCGCCCACCTGCACCACGAGAAATAAGATAGGAAATGTTTGGTAACAAAGTTGTTGTGACTGCCATAGAAATAATAAGAGGAAAATTCAAAAGAGCACCAACAATTCCAGACTGCAAACCAAAGAGTTTTGTGGCAAGCCCGCTTGAAAAGC
The DNA here is from genome assembly GCA_964592565.1 of uncultured Lachnospiraceae bacterium. GTDB lineage: Bacteria > Bacillota > Clostridia > Christensenellales > UBA1242 > Caccovivens. The sequence goes on along the minus strand of CAZQFT010000093.1, from coordinate 781 downwards.
CTGCCATAACCAATCTTTGTACAATAAACAGTCCATCAAAAGCATTCACAAGAGGCAGAATTGATGCAGAAAGCGTAAGAGGGACATTCGCCTTGTCAAACTCGCGTTTTGCAAACTTTATTTCACTTATGCTGTTAAGCGACTGCCTGTTTCTGCTTTTAAAAAACCACAAAACAAAAAGATAGATTACTGTGACAAGTTCACTCAAAACCATTCCAAGAAACGCACCAAAAACACCTTCTGAAACACCTAATCGGCCAAAAAATGACGCAAACAAAAGCCCAAACACAAATTTAAAAACCTGTTCTATGATTTGACTTGTCGCGGTTGGCACCATGTTTTCATAGCCTTGAAAAAGGCCTCTCAATGCCGCAAGCCCAGCACCAAGTGGCAACAAAAAGACAAAAAGCATATAACTATCACCAGACGAAATCCCCTGAATTGCCGCTATATGTCTTCCAAGCAAAAGAAAAGCGAGACCAATAAACAGCCCACTGCCTACAGAAACAAAAATCGCATGCTTGAGATAGGTGTTTATTTTTACAACTTCTCCACGTGCGCGTGCTGTACCTATAAGTTTTGAAAGAGAATTTGTCACTCCTCCACATGTTACGACCAACGCGAAAGCATACAAGGACATAACCAATTGAAAAATTCCAATTCCTTCAATTCCAAGCAAATTTGTCAAAGGCAGTCTGAACAGCGCACCAAGTGCTTTACACACAATCCCGCTCACAAGCACAACGCCCGCAGAAACCACCCATTGCCGGCCAACTGTTGC
>CAZQFT010000092.1:0-4428 GCA_964592565.1 uncultured Lachnospiraceae bacterium | reverse complement strand
ATTCCAGCATCGCCCCCAAAACCGAAACATCTTGTTTGCTTTTAAGTTCGTAAACATTGATTGCATTTTCGCCAAACTGACTTAAAACATTTGTTTTTGATTTGTCATAGCCAAACGCGTAGTCAAGATATTCTTCAAAGCGTGGATAAATGCCATATTTAAGCACCGCCAAATCATTATAAAACACCTTTGCAGCGGCATTTCCCACAACTTGAGATGGCATAACGCGGTTGAGAAGGTCTGTAAATGTTTCAGCCAAATTTTCTTCATAGTGACAAAGATATGTGTCGCCTGTTGTTATGTCACAATAGACAACCGAAAGTTTGTCATCTTGCAAGAAAACTGTCATGATGTAGTTGTTTTTGTTTTCGTCAAGCATGCTGTCTTCAATCACAGTTCCTGCCGTAACAACTCGCACAACATCACGCTCAACAACTTTTACGCCTTTCTTAGGCTCGGTCAATTGCTCGCAGATTGCTACCTTATAACCCTTTGCCATAAGTTTTGCAATGTACCCCTCAGCAGCGTGATGAGGAATTCCACACATCGGTGCTTTGTCCTCAAGTCCGCATTGTTTGCCTGTAAGAGTCAGGTCAAGTTCTTCTGACATCTTGATTGCGTCATCATAGAACATTTCGTAAAAGTCACCAAGGCGATAAAACAAAATGCAATCAGGATATTGCTCTTTAACTTGCAAATAATGTTTCATCATTGGCGACATTTCATTTTTTGTACTCATTTTCTTTTCCTTTCCTGTATCTTCTTTTCAAGTGCCAAAAGTGCATTTACGCGTCTTTGCTTTGTCTTTTGGTCAACTTGTCCCTCCATTTTGCTTGCAACAGTTCCTTCGCGAGGTGAATACATAAATGCAAATATGCTGTCATATTGCACTTCTTCAACAAGCTTCATGGTGTCCTCAAACTCTTCTTCTGTTTCTGTTGGGAAACCCACAATAAAATCTGAAGTTATGCGCGCGTCAGGCATCTTTTCACGAATTTTGTGAATGATGTCCAAATATTTCTCTCTCGTATAGCGTCTGTTCATGATATGTAAAATTCGATTGTTGCCACTTTGTGCTGGAAGGTGGATATCTTTCAAAATTTTGTCTTCACTTGCAATCACATCAATCACATCATCTGTCAAATCTTTTGGATGTGAGGTCATAAACCAAAGTTTAAAATCCCCCTCAATCGCACAGATGTCTTTCAGAAGTTTCGAGAAAGGAACGGCAGGATTTAAGTCTTTTCCATAGGAGTTTACATTTTGCCCAAGAAGCGTAATTTTTTTATATTTCCCTTCTGCGACAATCTGGCGAATTTCGTTTAAGATGTTTTCTTCACTGCGGCTTTTTTCTCTTCCGCGGACATATGGAACAATGCAATATGTACAGAAATTGTTGCAACCTTGCATGATGTTTACCCAAGCGTTGTCGCCGCTTGTGCGAAGATAAGGCACGCTTTCATCAATTTCGCCTTCTTCCCAAAGGTCAAGTTGTTTCGAACTTGCCACATCGTCTTTAAGGTCGGCAAAATGATTGGCGTGTTTTTCAAACTCTTCCTGCGTGATTTTTTTGTGTTTTTTAAGTTCGACAAGTCTGCCATACTCAACCGCATGAACATAATGCTCAAAATTTGGCAAGTTGAAAGTGCCAATCACGATGTCTACAAATGGAAAAGTCCTCAGCACATAATTTGCCGTGCTGTCTTTTTGCGTCATGCAACCACAAACCGCAATGATAAGGTTTGGATTTTTCTTCTTAAGTCTTTTAAGCGCCCCAACATTTCCAAACACTCTGTCCTCTGCCCCTTCGCGCACTGCACAAGTGTTGAAAATAATAAGGTCGGCGTCCTCTCGCTTATCTGTAAAGCCATAGCCCATCTTCTCGCAAATTGCTGCTAATTTTTCTGATTCGTGAACATTCATTTGGCAACCGAATGTCACAATGTGATAATAATGTTTAATTTTCATAATGAATATTATACAAAAAAAATTACGATTTTGCAAGTCAATCAATGAATTTTTAGCAAATTCTGAAACATAATAGAAAAATGAAGAAAATTGTCAAAATATGTCTAATTTCTTTCGCCCTGATGTTTGTTTTCTTGGGTTCTCTTGGCGTAAGTTTCGTTGCCGTAAGTTATGCAAAATATCAAAAAATTCCACTCAACTCCGAAGCCTTAACAAGTTCGGCACTCAACATCGAGGTCTATGATGGCGAAAATAAGTTGATTAAAGAAGACAACCAATTTAATGGCGACTATTGCAAAATTGCAGACTTGAACAAATATACAATTGATGCATTCATCGCGATTGAGGACAAAGAATTTTTCAATCACAACGGCATAAACAAAAAACGAATTGTCAAGGCAATGTTCAACAACATAAAAAGCCACAGTCTGAAAGAAGGTGCATCAACCATAAGCCAACAACTTATCAAAAACACACATCTTACCAACGAAAAAACTTTCGAGCGAAAACTTAAAGAAATGGCACTCACAAAAAAACTCGAAAAAAATTTCAGCAAGAATGAGATTATGGAAAGTTATTTAAACATAATCTTTTTTGGAAATAATTGCTACGGCCTTGAAAACGCCGCAAAGTTTTATTTCAACAAGCACGCCAAAGACCTCTCTTTGGGTGAAAGTTGCACCTTGGCAGGAATAATCAAGTCGCCTACAAAATACTCCCCAATTCTCAATTATGACAACTGTCTTGCACGCCGAAATTTGGTGCTTTCAGAAATGGAAAAAGACGGCAAAATAGAAATTGACCAAAAGTTGCAAGCACAAAAAGAGCCTATCACACTGACACTTACATCACACACTCAAAACAAACTGAATTCTTACTCTCAGGCAAGCATTGATGAAGCAGTAAAACTTTTGAAACTTCCTGCTAAACAATTGGCACTTGGTGGATATAAAATTCATACCTACATGGACGAGAAAAAACAATCTGCTCTTAAAAACGCACTTTCAGCAAGTCAAGTCGATGAGGTTGACAACGCAGCAATAGTAATTGATGCAAAAGGATGTGCAGTAACGGCTTATGTTGGCAACAGCGACCTCAAAATTCTTGATGCTAAGCGTCAACCTGCCTCTTGCATTAAACCACTTCTTGTCTATACGCCTGCTTTTAATGAGGGAGTTTTAAGCCCAGAAACACAAATCTTGGACGAGGAAATTAAAATTGGAAACTACAGCCCATCGAATGTCAACAAGAAGTTTGTTGGCTATGTTTCTGTTACAGATGCAGTCAAAAATTCAATCAACATTCCTGCCATTAAGGCACTTTCCTACATCGGTATTGATACAGGCAAACAATATGCTGAAAAGTTAGGAATAAAATTTGATGAGCAAGATGACAGTTACGCACTCGCCCTTGGTGGCATGACATATGGCGTAAATCTTAAAGATTTGGCATCAGCATACACCGTTTTCCCAAACAATGGAGAATTTGACACCGCAAATTTTGTGCAATACATAACCGACAAAGACAATAAACTTGTTTACATTCACAAACCAAATGCAAAAATGGTTTTCCGCGATGATAGCGTTTGCCTTATGACTGAAGTTTTGAAGGAAACTGCAAAAAGCGGAACAGCACGAAAACTAAGTGATGTGAAAACAACCGAGGTCGCCTCAAAAACTGGAACAATTGGGAACAAAAAAGGAAACACCGATGCCTACAACATATCTTACACGCCAACTGAAGTGGTTGGAGTCTGGTTTGGAACACTTGATAATTACCCCGTAAGCATTGCGGGTGGAAATCAACCAACGCAAGTTGTCCGCACATATCTAAACTCGCAAACCTACTCCCAGACGGAATTCGAACGCCCATCATCCGTTGCCGAAACCAAGATTGATACACTTGAACTTGAAGAAAATCACAGACTCGTCCTTGCCAGCCCATACAGCCCAGAACGCTACACAAAAACCGCTCTATTTTCTCGTTTCAACATGCCAACAGAGGTTTCACAAAACTTCCTTGACAAGCCTGAAATTGATGCGGCTTGCAAAGTTGAAAACAACCAAATTTTACTCACCTTAAAACCGCATAAACACTTGACTTATCAGATTTTTAAAGATGAAATTCCTTATCAAACAATAAAGGAAAAAGACCAACCACTTACCCAGCGAATTAATTTCAGTGAAAGCGAGGCAACAATCAAAATTGTGGCACAATATGATAATGACGAACAATTCTACTCTGAAAAAACCTTTCAAATGAAACAAACTGACCAGAAAAACAAACCAAAAAGCAAATGGTATATTTAATCTAACCCACAAATCCATAATCCCCTCATTGTCATCACTTTTTCTAAAATTTTTGCATAAAGAAAAGAATATGATTGCAAAAACCAATCAAACTGTGATAAAATGTCTTTATAGGAGGGATTTATGAACATTTTTAAGGCAGAAACCGAAA
>CAZQFT010000091.1:0-4523 GCA_964592565.1 uncultured Lachnospiraceae bacterium | reverse complement strand
TTTAATATAAATCTTTAACCTGGTTTTCAATTATCTCGATATTTTGAGTCAAACTTCTCAAATAATTCATGTTCAATGTTTCAAAAACAGAATATTTATCTTTTGTTGCCTCACTGTAAAGTTGATCAAAGATTGTTTTTTCTGAGAAAATATTAATTCTTGTTGAGGCCAATATCTTGATTGCTTCTGGATTTCTTGAAATGTCAAAATCTTCATCAATTCCTGAGAAAACATTTTCAACTTCACCTGCATAGAAGAACAAGTAAACTGCATCGTCTTCAACAGTAACAAGTTCGCTTACATCGCCAACTTTTGCATTTCCACCATCGTAAAGAGATTTTATTGCTTCAAGCACATCCTCTTTCTCACTGAATGTAGAACCTGCCAAAATTTTTCCAGTTGTATCAGCACCAAAAACAGCATTATATTCTGCACCTTTATATGTGTCATCTGCATTATAAAGGTAAAGATAAGTCCTGAATACCTCCGCTTTTTCAATTGCAATTGCTTGGTTAAGCTGTGCAACATATTGTTCATCGGTCAAGCCGAACTCTGCCGCATTTTGTTTTTCTGCAAGACTTTCTGCGCTTCCGTTGTTAAGTCTTTCAACCGTCCAATATTCTTTTGCAAGTTCGCCTTTGATTTTCGCAAGAAGTGATGTTGCACTGATTGTTTCTGCAGTTTCTTCACCTGTTTTTGAATCTCTTATTGTTGCATAAGCATTTGCATAAACCTCGGCAACTTTGCTTTCATATTCACTTCCAACAAGCGTCCCATTTTCATATTGAGTTTTGTAAGTTTCAAGAATATCTGTGTTGATTTCAAATTTAATATAACTTAAATAGAAATAATTTGACCCATCCTTAATATAATCAACTGTTGAAGCATCACTTAAAATGTCCGAATCAAATTCTGAATTTTCAAGTACATATTTTGTATAACCTTCTCTCACATTCTTTGAATATGCCTTAAGAAGTTCATCAACAGTGATGTTTGATTTAAGACTGCTTTCTTGTCCGTTGTAAATATCTGCATATTTTTCAACATAATAATTTTCTTTCAAGATGTTGTAAACTCTGTCAATTTCAAACATAAAAGCATCTTTGTTTGAATCAAAATCTTCATAATCATAATTTTCTTTAATGTCAGAGACATATTTGTTTACTGCATTAAGCCAAACCTTTGCCCCAGCAGTTCCGCTTTCAGTGGTTGACATCAATTTGTTGTAAAGAGATTCCTTGAATGGATATGCCCCGTCTTTTTCAAGCTCAAAGTCAACAACATCATTTCCAACCTTTCTTGATTCATAGTTGTTTCTTATTGAAGAAGAAACACTGTCTTTCATAATTACAAGCTTTTCGTCTTCATAAGCCAAATATACCGTGCTTTCATAAGGTGTATATATCGAACTTGTTGTAGTATCTTCTGTGGACTCTTCCCCTACAGCAGGTGTACTGTTAATTTCATCAAAATATGTTTTCAAATTATCGTACATCGAACTATAAGTTTGATCCCAAAGATAAGTTTTTTCATTCGCATTAAGTTCTTCCCCACCGTTATTTGCATAATAATCTTTAACAGCCTTAACAGTTAATTTTCTGTCAATAATTGTGTCAATGGTCGTATAAATTGCATCCTCTGCTGTAGAGCCATTTTGAACATAGTAATATCCATAACTGTTGTATGCCGTAAGCAACTCTCTCTTTGTGATTTTTTCAACATTTCCCGATCCGTAATCAATGGTCGCAACTGTTGCATTTAAATATTTTTCATTATCTCTTTCAAACAAAGAACATCCCGCAAGTGCGGAAATTCCCATAATTAATGTAATAATTAATGATGCCAATCTTTTCTTCACTGTCAAACTCCATTTTTGTAAGTTGTAATAAACTAATGTATTATAACTTAAATTAAAACAAATTTCAAGTAATTCACAACAAATTTCTTAATCTTTTTCCAAATTTGTTGCTTTTAAGAACATTTCAATCAGTGTTTCGACTTTTTTAATCACTTTTCCTTTAAGATTTAGTTTTAGAATAGGCAGGTCTTCAAATTTTAAACAAGCATCGTAAAACTTGCCAATTTTCGACAATCTTTCATCAATAATCTCTTCAGTCTTATAGAAATAAATCAATGTATCAACGCTGTTAATTTTGATTCTTTGCACATTAAACTGTGCCGCCAAATTCTTCAAGAAGGCAATTTTGCATAAATTTAAAGTTTCTTGTGGAAGTTCTCCATTCGTTTCCTTTAACTGCATTTTAACATCTTCAAATTCTTCTTGCGAAGAAATCCTGCTGATTTTGTTATAGAAAATAATTCTTTCTTCTTGAGAAGAAACATACTCTTCGCTGATGTATGCATCCAAAACAAGTTCCATCTTAATTTCTTTCTCGCTTGCCATTTTTTGTCCAGAAATCTCTTTTGTAACTTCCTCCAAAAGTCGAACATACATGTCATATCCCACTTTCTGCATATGCCCATGCTGTTCTTTTCCAAGAATGTTGCCAGCACCGCGAATTTCAAGATCTCTTACAGCAATTTTAAAACCGCTTCCAAGTTCTCTAAATTCTTTAATTGCCTCAAGTCGTTTATACGCATCCTCTGTCAACACCTTCCCGCTGTTGTAAGTTAAATAAGCGTAGGCAAGTTTATCAGAACGCCCTATTCTTCCACGAATTTGATACAATTGGCTCAAACCAAGCATATCACAATCAACAACAAACAAGGTGTTAAGTGCAGGCAAATCAACTCCATTTTCAATCAATGTGGTAGAAATAAAAAGGTTGAATTTATCTTCATAAAGGTCATTAATCACCTTTGCAAGTTCTTGCTCCATCATCTGCCCATGTGCAACCCCAATCTTTGCCTGTGGCAAAAGAGAAGCAACATGCGCCCTAAAATTATAAATTTCCGAAACTTTATTAAAAAGCACAAGTGCTTTTCCATTTCGAGAAAGTTCACGCGAAACAACATCTTGCAAAAGTTGGTCACTGTATGGGCTTACATAAGTTTGGATTGGAAGTCTGTCACGTGGCGGAGTTGCAATTATACTTATATCTCTTATTCCTGAAAGCGACATGTGAAGCGTGCGAGGAATTGGAGTCGCAGAAAGAGTTAAGACATCAACATCTGTCTTGATTTTCTTAATTTTTTCTTTATCTTTTACACCAAACCGTTGTTCTTCATCAAGCACCAAAAGTCCAAGGTCTTTAAACTTAACATTTTCATTAAGCATCTTGTGCGTGCCAACCAAAATATCAATTTTTCCTTCCGCCAAACGCTGACAAATTTCTTTTGTTTGTTTTTCAGTCTTAAATCGATTAAGGACTTCGATACGCAGCCCAAAACCTTTCATTCTGGCAAGCGTAGAACGATAGTGTTGCTCGCTTAGAATTGTTGTTGGACACAAAAATGCAACCTGCTTTGAATTGTAAACCGCCTTAAAAATTGCACGAAATGCAACTTCTGTCTTTCCAAATCCGACATCCCCGCAAACGAGCCTATCCATAATTTTTCCATTTAACATGTCTTGCTCGATGTCAATGATTGCTTGTGCTTGATCAGGAGTTAATTCAAATTCAAAAGCATCCGCAAATTGTTTTTCAAGTTCTTCATCTCTCTCAAAAACAAATCCTTTTTTGCTTTGTCTTTCTTTGTAAATCTTTGCAAGAGTAATCGCAATTTCTTTTAAGTCTTCTTTAACCTTTTGTTTAAGTCTTGCCCACTCACTTGAGCCAAGCCCATTAAGTTTTGGATTATCTGCACCCACATAAGCAGAAACAAGATTCGCTTGTTCTGATGGCAAATAGAGAAGTGCGCCATTTTTGTACTCAATTACAAAATAATCTTTTTCAAAATGCGTCAATTTCATTCGCACAATATCAACACACTTTCCAATCCCATAGAAAGAATGCACCACATAATCATTAACCTTTGGCAAATAAGAGAAATTCTGCTTACTGCCACGATAGGAAACGCTCTGATTTCGATACATATCATCTGTACCAATTCCAACAATTCCTAAATCCAAAAAACTGAAGGAAAATGGAAAATAATCTCTGCACAAATAAATATGCACTCCATTTGTAAGTTCACCGTCGAAAACACGATAAGAAATCTTGTTCGTTATTAAAAATTCTTGCAAAATCTCAAAAAATTTACCCGCAAAAAGAAAAATGTCCAAACCTCCGTCAGCATAGACCATCATATCTTTTTTCAAAGAAAGAAAATCAGTGACATAACTTTTTTGACCAAGAGTTTTATTTTCAAAAGTGCTGTCATTCGTATTTGTAAAAACAAAGCATTTTGAGAGATTAATTTCGGAGAATTTCAAAAAAGAATTGTTGCTTACCCATGAAAGTTCTTCCCTTGCTTTCTCCAAAATTTTACATTCATTTTCAATTTTGGTTGGCTCGTCTATGATAATGGTTTCGCACAAATCAAACACAGAATTGTCACCAAGTTTCAAAAAAATAGGAAAAACTTCAATTTTTTCAACGATTTTTACGGTTTTCATGTTG
>CAZQFT010000090.1:0-4526 GCA_964592565.1 uncultured Lachnospiraceae bacterium | reverse complement strand
CAACTACGATGTTCGATTTGGGAAAAATGGTGCGACATATACATATGATTTAGACATAACGCCAAAGCAACTTTATTTCACAGAGGGCGAAATCGATGGAATAAAAATTTTGCTTGAGTCAACATGGCAGATTCCATATATGTCCAAGACATTTAATAATCAATATGTTGATTTTGAAATTGAAAATGCGTCTTCAATTTTGACAGGTTTTGATGTTGATGATGATGGGCTTGTAGGTGGCGAAAGTGTTGGACTTCATGTTACATTCAAAGATGGAGATTCAATCGCAAAATATGTAAGTGCTGGTTATTATTCTCTTGAGATAAGTTTAATTGGAGATGATGCAACAAATTATGTGCTGAGCAACACTTTTGTTGGAAACAGCAACATTATGCGTGCAAGAATTGACAAGGCACAAATGACAATTGATGCAAACTCTAAATATTACACCTATGGAGAACTTGTCAAGGATGCAACAGACAGCGTTACATTTGAGGATGGATTTACTTACGAAACAGATGTTGATTTGGACGATGACTATATTTCAAATTATATTGAAAACAAAATTTTCTTACAAGTTATTTCTCCAAGTTATTCACAAAGTGGGGCTCTTTGTGCAGGCGAATATAATTTAAGATTGAGTTCGTCAAACAATGATTTCAGTTTTGTTTATGTAATTAATGGTGTGGAAAGCGAAACTCTTGCCAACCTTAAAGTAACAATAAGCAGAAAAACTGTTGAAATTGTACAAAAAGAAGGCGGACAAACGCTTAAAGAAGTCTTTACAAAGGTTTATGATGGAGATGCAAATGTAGAAAGTCTTGAATTTGCAATTGACGGAATTTTAACTGGAGATGAGGTTGAAATTCTAAGTGCGACATATGCAACTGCAAACATTGGAGACAACATTCAAGTGTTGGTTGAAACATCTGGAAAAGATATTGACAACTACAACCTAAAACCTTATCTTTATGGAACAATCAAACCAATTATTGTTTCGCTTGTGTTTAACTATGATAACCAAACTACATCAGATGTTGTAACTCTGTATGGACTTAATGAAATCTCAGAACTTAAATATCCATTTGTTTCGTCAGGCTCATTGACGACAAACTCAAATGATGTAAATACAAGTTCGACAAACAATTTCCCAACAATGCTCTTCAAAGTCGGGAAGGTATTCTCTCATTGGTCTATGCGATTTACAATTGGCAATGATGCAATAAAGAGAACATTCTTGGAAAACTCTACAAGTGGAATGACAACAACATTTGATGAGTCAACTGGGACATTTGAAGTTGTGGTTGGAAATAATGCAAAGACGGTTTCGTTCTTAAGTTCACTTATCGGTGATGACATAACAAATATGTTTGGATATTATTATAAGGACAACAACAGTCCAGAAATTGTTTTTGAACCAAACTTTACAACGCAACAAGTCTTGTTGAACATCAATATTGTTGAAGCGAATTCTGGAATAGTAAAAGTTTCTTATAACGGAACAGAAAAAGATGTTGTGAAGCAGACTTCATTGGCATTTGACTATGGCACAAAAATTACTTTGACTGCAACGCCAAACTTACACTACTATTTCACGGGCTACAAGATTGGTCAAGTGGCAAACACAAATTCAACTTATACAATTGAAGAGTTGACTGCAGGCACAGAGGTTACAGCAAATTTTGCAGTGCAACTTGTAAATGTTATCTATGACTTAACAGGGCTTGACACATCTGCAATTACATTGCCAACTGGTTTTGTCGACAATACATTATCAAGCAATTATGCAGAACTTGCGAATGTTACCCTTAAAGCAATTTTGATTGCAAGAGAAGGTTATGATTTGACAGAAATTGAGGCCTCAGTTGGCGGAGTGTCAAAAACATTCCAAAAAGCAGATTTTGAAACGACAACAATCGCAACTTTGCTTGAAGGAAATAATGCTTCTCCAATTAATTTGACTTTAAAACCTTTATTTGATGCAGAAAAAATTAAAGTTGTTTTAAATTATAACTATGAAGCAAAAACGGAAGATATTTTTGTGCCTTATCAAGGAAATTTCAGTGAAGCGACAAATGCAGAAGGTGTTGCGGCCTGGGTTGAAAAACCAGAACGAGATGGATATACCTTTGCAGGTTGGTGGTCAGAGGATGGCACATTAAGTTGGGGAGAAGCGATTACAGGTGAAAGCACACTTGAAACCACAGAAGAAACTGCAATTTACGCAAACTGGAATGTAAACAGTTATTCACTTAAATTGAGTGTTGAAAACGCCACAATCACGCAAATTGATGGTGCAACTATTGCTGAAAACGAAGGCGTATGGTCTGCTGCGGTTGAGTTCGGTTCTTCTGTTGTCATAACTCTCAAGCCAAATGCAGGATATATGGTTTCGACAAGCGGATGGGCAGAATATTTTTCAATTGAAATTGCGGATGACGGAGTCGCAACAATAACATTGACAATGCCTGCACATGATGTTGACTATAAACTTTTGGTTGAACCTGAAATCAACACAATCACAGTGAGTGGTGTTCATCTTTCTGAACTTTCATATACAATTGAAACAACAACAAACAATCAATTTGATGACGGTGCAGCATTCAACATAGATTTCAAAATGTTTACAGGGCAAAGTTTGGAAATAGAATTTGTTGTAGTGGCGGGCTATCTTGTGCAAGAAATTTTAATCACAGATATGGACGGCAAACTTGTAGACTTCACAGTGCTTAATGCTGAGTATGTTTATGATGTAAACGGCAATATTATAGGAATTTCAATTGAAAACATCAGCCAAAACATTGCAATTGAAATTAATGCAACTGAAAGATTAAATCGTTTGATGCTTGCATTTGATGACCACACCAAAATTGAAAGCATCGAGTCAAGTGACGGCTACAGTTGGAATGTAAGAGAAAGTCTTGAAACAGAAATCTATACTGGTTCAGAATTAACCTTCTATATCAAATATAAAGTTGGATATACTTTCGACAGTTGTTCTTCAACGAACAATGTTGCTCAAAAAGTTGAAGCGACAGCAGGAATTTATGAAGATTGGATACATATTAAGATTTCTGGAATGGTTCAAGATGGCGAGGCGCAAATAAATTCTAAGTTGGCAACATTTATAATTTTAGGGCAGGCGGTTTCATATGAAATGGATGGCAGTAAAGTTGTTGTCAGCGAAAACAGTGTTTACGTGAACGGAACTTCACAAACCTCTGCCAAGGTTGGCGAAGAGATAATTCTTACTTTCACAATTCATCCAGATTATGAATTTGCAGGCTGGAGTACGGACGGAGTGACCGCGTTCAGTTCGGAATTGACATATACATACATGTTGGGCGACGGCGACCTGCAACATATTGAAAACGACCAAATCATTCTTTATGGCATTTTCTCAAAACTTGAATATGAGATAAGTTTTGGAACTTACAGTTATTATGTTGTTGGAACAGAATATACTGACTCTTCAAAACATAAGGAAGTCTATGAAGAAATTACAGGAACATATTTTGATGAATCAGGAAAAGAGATATTTAAAACAGAGATTTTCTATGGCACAAACAAAGAAATTATATTTAAAATTCCAACAGGCTATGCATATGTTGGCTTTGGCTATCATACGCAAGATGGATTTAAAATGCTTGGACAAGACCAAGGAAGCGGTTTGAATGAAGTAAAAATCACAATTTTCAGCACGGACGAAAACATCAGTGATGGAATGAAGATTTATTTCGTTGTTTCACCATTAAGTGCAAATGTTAAGATTAAAAATATAATCAATTATGACGGCATTTTTGAGGATGATACTGAAGTTGGCTCGACAATCTTGTATGGTGCAAATGAAAGTTATCAAATCAATGAATATGGTTATGGTGAAGGCACAAAAGTGCACTTTGAAGATGGCAACTTTGAAAATGGGAAGCCTGTAAGCGACAAAAACTTTGATATTGTTGCCTATTCTGGTGACGAAATCTATTTGTTAATTCAAACAATAAAAGAAGGCTATAAATTTGATACAGTTTCAATTTCAAATTCAAATGCAATCATGATAAAAGAAGACGAAACGGAAATATATGTCATTTACAGAGTTGTAAATCTTCTTGGAGGCTTGGGAGATATTGAGATAAGCGTTTTGTTTAAACCTCAAATCAATCTTATCAACCTTAAATTTGTTCACAACAATTTGATAACAGATGGTGGTGCTTTTGAAGTAAAGATTTCAAGTGAAAACAGTTACAAAGTTTTCACTTCAGGAAGAGAATATTCATCACTTGTTATTTCAGCTTATACTGACACAGAGTTTGATGTTGTTGTTTTCATAAGAGCGGGTTTCTATGTAAATTCATCACTTGAAGGTGTTGTTGAAGATTTAGGTAATATTATTGTTGAGGACAGTGCAAAATATTCGGCATTGTCAATAGATGAAACAGGTTACACAGGCATGATAAGTTTTAAAGTAAAAGATTATCTTGGACTTTATGATATTTCAATTATTCTCAACAACTTGACTTATACAGTTA
>CAZQFT010000089.1:0-4581 GCA_964592565.1 uncultured Lachnospiraceae bacterium | reverse complement strand
ATCAAAATTGACTTTGAAGAACACAAATTCATTGCCATATTCCACAGGAGTAGTTTCTTGCAGTTCAACTGAAATCACATTTTTGTGTGCAAGGGTTTTCAGTTTTATAGAAGAAAAATCTGGTTCAGAATAAATTGTTGCAGAATTTGCGACAACAACAAATTCAGATTTTAATGCATCAGCATTTGCATAATTAAACTCAAAAAGTGGCAAAAAACACGAAAAAATCAAAAAAATAATCAAAAATTTCTTCATAATTTCATTAAAACACTTTTTTATTTAAAAGTCAATTAAATCTTCTCTAAAGTTTCTTGTTGCTTGTAATATTAATTTAAAGAAAAAACAATAGAAATTTTAAGGCCTAAAGAATGTAAAAGAGTGCTAAAATGCAATTCTAAAAAATAGAATAGTTTATGAGAAATTTTAAAATATTAACAGTAAACAAAAGGGTTGTCGGACTCATATTAATCGCAATTTTAATAAGTGCCGGAGTTGGCATCTTTTTTGGAGTAAAATCTGTAATTGCAAAGCCAAATATTTCGCCAACAATTGTTATTGACGCCGGACATGGTGGAAGGGATGGTGGGGCTGTTGGTGAAAATTCTACAGAGAGTGAACTTAATTTAGCATACGCGCTTACGCTGAAGGACATATGTGAACAATTTGGATATAATGTAGTTCTTACCAGAGATGATATGGCAGGGCTCTATTCTCCACTGGCTTCCAATAAAAAGAAAAGTGAGATGGAGAAAAGAATTGAGATTATCACAAAAAGCAACCCAGATATGGTAATCAGTTTGCATATGAACAGTTTTTCGTCTGAAGAAGTAAGGGGTGCACAGGTGTTTTATGCGGAGAGTGCAGAGAGTGGGCGGGAGTTGGCGGAGAGTGTTCAAAAGGCTCTTCATGACAACATTGATTATGCAAAAGAAATTGCTAAGGTTGGAGATTATTACATTTTAAATTGTTCTCCAAGCCCAAGCATTTTGGTTGAGTGTGGCTTTATATCAAATCCAGAGGAAGAGGCTCTTCTTTTGGATACGAATTACAGACAAAATTTTTGTTATAACATTGTTTGTGGTATAATTTCCTATTTTGGAATTTAATAAAAAAAGAGAACGAATAAAAAATTTATTAATTAAATTAGAAAAATATTTATTTATAAATTGGGTAAATTGATAAAAAATGTCAAATTTATGCAATTTTTAACAAAAAAATATACCTCGAAAATAAGCATATTAATTTAAACTTGTTTAAGAGGGGTTTATGAATATAAAAATAAACAAATATTTTAAATATTTTTTACAAATAATTTTATTTTTTGCACTTTTTTATGTGCTTTTTCATGCAAGCATAAATTTTTTAATTTTCCCTTTTTCGTTTGGGATGCTTTTCGCACTTGCATGGGCAAATCAAAAAGTATGGTTGTTGGTACCTGCATATGTTGGTGCGGGAATTTTATATAATTGCTCGCTGGAATTTGCAATTTGTCTTTTAGTATGTGTATTTTGCTTGATTGTTCCATATTTTATCCATGTCCTATGCAAAAAAAATATGAAAAAATGGGAAATTATTGGATACGCACTCATTTCGCAATCGGCAAATATTGTATTTGACATATTGGGTGGACAATCACCGATTTTGTCACTTTTGACTCTTGTTATTGGTGGGCTTTTTATGTTTGCTTGTATCTGTCTGTTTGAGGCAATAATAATTCGTGGGTTTACAAACAAATTGACAACCATTGAAACAATTTCTCTTTTTTCAATTGTTGCAGCAATTTGTGGCGGATTGGTCGTGCTTAATGTTGGAAATTTCAGTTTTTTAAAACTTTTTGTTTGTTTTATAATTTTAGTTTTTGCTTATTGCTCAACTCCACTATTGACTCTTTTGATGTCGTGCGTTACAGGGATTGGGGCGCTTCTTGCAACAAATAATCCAATTTATGTTGCCCCATTTATTATTTGGGCGCTTGCGGCAATGCTTTTCAAGAAGCGATTAAGAATTTTTATGATAATTGCTGTTGTTTGTGTTGAAGTTATAATTGGTTTTTATTTTAAACTTTACAATTCATTCGGAATAATTGAATCATTGCCAGTGTTGTTGGCTTGTGTTGCCTTTTTGCTTTTTCCAAAGCGTTTTTATGAAGAACTGGCTGTTATTTTCAATCTTTCAAAGGATCGAATTGCAATGAAAAATGTTGTAAACCGAAATAGAGAACTTTTGCATCGCAGATTGGGGAATTTGGCAGAAGTTTTCAATGATATGAATGATATTTATCGCAGAATGTTGAAATCTGGCATGACAATTGATGAGGTGAAAGAACTTTTACAGCAAGAAATTCGTGAAAAAATATGCTCTTTTTGTCCAGAAAGAAATCATTGTCACAGAACTTTTGCGGAGGACACAAAATCAGTTTTTGACCAGATGATAACAATCTCGTTTGAAAAGGGCAAGACGACACTTTTGGATATTCCTTCCTATTTGACATCTCGTTGTAAACAGACTACAGCAATCTTGGGGACTATAAACACTCTTACAGCACAATATAAAAAATATATGAGCATGGTTAACGAAGTTGACAGCAGCAAATTGATTATTGCCGACCAACTTTTGGGGGTTTCTCAAATTATGGTGAAACTTTCAAAGGAAGTGGATACAAATGTATCATTCGATAGTTCCAGAGAAAATAAAATTCTTGACGAACTGACATATTACAACATTATTTGTATTGATGTTGTTGTTTATGAAAAAGATGTCTGGACGCAAATTGTTTCGGTTGTTGTGCGTGATGCTGACGCGCAAAAACCTCGTATTGCAGATGTGGTAAGCAAGGTCTGTGGCAGCAAAATGGCGGTCTATGAATCTTTTGCTAGTTCGCGACCGGGCTATACGGTTGTAAATTTAAAAACGGCACCAAAGTTTGAATGCGTTTTTGGGGTTAGTCAGAAAATAAAGAATGGCTCGAGAGTCAGCGGAGATACCTACAGTGTTGTAAGGCTTGACGGAGAGAAGGTTTTGTTTGCCATAAGTGATGGTATGGGCAGTGGTGAAAAGGCGGAGCGTTCAAGCGAACTTTCGATTGGTTTAATAGAAAATTTTTACAAAGCAGGGTTTGATAATGATTTAATTTTGTCAACGACAAATAAACTGCTTACACTTCATAAAGAAGAAATTTTCAGTGCGCTTGATATATGTGTTTTGGATGAAAAGAGCGGTCTTGTGGATTTTATTAAAATGGCATCTCCTAATTCATTTTTGTTGAATGATGACGCTTGTCAAACGATTGAAACAGGTGCGTTGCCATTTGGAATTGTGGAAGAAAGTAAACCATTAATAAAGAAACATGTTGTTTCAGCAAAAGATTTTCTTGTCCTTATGTCCGACGGAATAAGTGATAGTTTTGCATCTGTTGATGAGTTGGCTGATTGTATAAAATCAATTAAAACAAAAAATCCACAAGAGTTTGCAGATGAATTGTTGGAAAGAGCACTTGCTTGCAACAATGGTTATGCTGTTGACGATATGACAGTTTTGGTTGTGAAGATAATTTAAAACAAAATTTAAAAATAGATAAAAACAAATAAAAAAGCATGAAAAAATTAAAAAAATGAGCATTTTTGCTTATTTTTTTATAAAATTTATTGAATTTGAGAGAAAATCATGTTATACTATTGGCGATTTAAATTTTAAAGGTGTACGAGATATGGATAAAATTTTGGACTTTGTAAAAAAACATAAACTTATTAAAGCAGGTGAAGTAATTGGTGTTGGTGTTAGTGGGGGAGTTGATTCAATGTCACTTCTAAGTTTTTTGAACGAGCACAAACATCAACTCGACATTGATGTAGTTGCAATTCATATCAATCATGGAATAAGAGAAGAGAGTGAAGCAGAGGCACGCTTTGTAATGCAGAAATGTCGCGAATTGGGAGTCAGGGTTTATAAGTTTTCTATTGATGCTCCAAAAATCGCAAAAGAGAAAAGAATAAGCATAGAAACTGCAGCGCGCGAAGGAAGATATGGTGTTTTTGAAGCACTTGTAAAAAAAGATATCGTTGACAAAGTTGCGCTCGCACATCATCAAAGTGATCAAGCAGAAACAATTTTGATGCACATTTTCAGAGGTTGTGGAGTTGCTGGTGCGCGTGGAATGGAGCCTGTTCGTGACAAAATTTACATCCGACCAATGCTTCCAGTTTCAAAAGAGGAAATAAATCTTTATGCCACAACGCACAATCTTGAATTTGTTGAGGATGCAAGCAATCATGACATTTCATACTCAAGAAACTATGTCAGAAATGTAATTATGAAAGACATCTTGAAAAAATGGCCAAATGCAATTGAAGCGATTAATAATTTTGCAACAGCGGTAAGCGAAGATGACGAGTATATCAAATCAAACCTTGATACTAATGCACTTTTGGTCGATGAAAAAATTGTTCAAATGCCTTGCAGTTATTTTTATGGAAGCAGTGCAATCTACAGCAGAATTGTTTTTAAAGCGATGAAATTTATTGGTGCAAAGCAAGATATTGAAAAGAAACATATTGAATTGATAAAAGACCTTGCGACAAATCT
>CAZQFT010000088.1:0-4586 GCA_964592565.1 uncultured Lachnospiraceae bacterium | reverse complement strand
CTTTCTGATCTTGAAAATGGAAAGAAAATTAAATTGCCATATGACCTAACCGTAAGCAAGGAATATGACTTTTTGACTTTTGAAAACAACTATGTTGAAAAACCAAGGCTTTCAAGAGCGTTGAAATGTGAAGAATTTATCGCTCCAAACATCGGAAAAGTTGTTGTTAAAAGAGTTAAAACAGATGCAAAAATGGATGAAAATGCACTTTATTTTGACTATCGAAAAGTTCCAAAGTCTGCTCGTTGGCGTTATCGTGAAGAGGGTGATGTTTTTGAAAAATTTGGTGGCGGAACAAAGAAACTTAAGTCTTTCTTAATTGATAAAAAAGTTCCAGTAAGACTTAGAGATTATATTCCAGTTCTTGCTGATGGAAATGAAGTTTATGTTGTTGCTGGCGTTGAAATAAGTGAAAAAGTTAAAGTAGAAAATGATGTCGCAACCTGTCTGAAAGTAACAGTTGAGAAAAATTAAAAATAAAAAAATATAAAAAATCCGCTTAAAAAGGCGGATTTTTTGGATTTTTAATGCATTATTTTGATATTTTTACAAATTTTCCAAAGCAATACTGTAGATTTTATTGATTTGTTCTCGTGTCACAATTTTATATTTTTGGCACGCACTTTCAAAAGATATATAAATTTTTCCGTTTGCTACAACAATTTCTTCGCTCATGCAAGGAAGTTCAATCTCTTCCAACTTATTTGAAGTTTCAAGCACATAAACATCAATCGTTGAGTTGTTGATTTCAAAGGTTGAAATTGATGTTTGTGACAAAATGTTCTCATATGATGTAAGTTTAGAGTTTGGCAAACTGTAAGATGTTGACAAAATGATTTTATCTTCAGTTATTGCCATGCCTTGAACCAAAGAGCCTGTTGACAATGCTCTAATTGGGGTGATGCTTTGAAGACCATAGTCATTTGAAGAGTTTATTTCATAACAAAAACTTAATGCGTAATTTATTTCCCCATCTGAGGTTTTAAACTGGTGGCTTTCTGGGCGATCATATTTTCCTTCTTTATGGAATTCTCCAACCCAAAGATTTCCATTTTCGATTGTCAAAAAGTCTGCACCATTTTGGCTTTCAAACTTGTCGATGATTGTAATTTCATCTGCGTTTTCAGCAGTTGTTAGGTCTTGATAAGAAAATCTGTAAACAATTCCGTCTCCGCTTATCCAAACATTTTCTCCGTCAGTTGTAATGCCTCCAGCGTGACCAGTATAATCTTGCATTTCAATGTCTTGTAAGGTTATGTATTTTGTGGTTGACAATGTTTCGCCGTCAACAACATAAATTCTTGAGGCACTTCCGTCATTCATATAGCCGCATGACAAGTAAATATTTGAGTTTTTTTCATAGGTAAGTCCCTGAGGAATAAAACCTTCGTCAAGCCCCGCAATTTCAAATTCTGCGACCGCAATATTGTAAAAATCGCCGTAATTATCTCCAAAATACCATATTAAAACAAATGAACCAAGAAGTGCAATTACGCAGGATACGGAGATAAGTGTTCGCTTTAGTGCTTTGCTCATAAATCCTCCCTTTTAAGCACATTGTAGCATAAAAAGAAATTAATTCAAAGTTTTTAAATAACTTTCGACACAAAATTTTTTGTATTGTTCTAAATTTGTTTGATATTATTTAAAAATATGATAAAATAGACTTGTTATTTAAGGAGGAATTATGAAAGTAGCGATTACGGCTGAAAGCACAATAGATATGCCAAAAGACCTTTTGAAGCAATACAACATAAATACATTGCCATTCATGGTTATTTTGGGCGAAAATGAATATAAAGACGGAGAAATTACATCGGCGGACATATTTAAGTTTGTTCAAGAACAAAAAGTGTTGCCAAAAACATCTGCCATTAACAAAGAAAGTTACAGAAACTTTTTTGAGGAGCAACTTAAAAATTGTGATGCGATTGTTCATCTAAGTCTATCTTCACAAATTTCAAGTTCTTGTCAAAATGCGAAAGATGTTGCAAGTGAGATGAAAAATGTTTATGTAATTGACACTTTGTCACTCTCAACGGGAATTGCTCTTCTTGCAGTTTATGCCAGCGAACTTGCTGTCAAAGGCGAAACAGCACAGGAGATTTATGACAAAGTTACTGCACGCGTTCCAAGTGTTCAAGCAAGTTTTGTTATTGAAAGATTAGATTATTTGTATAAAGGCGGACGCTGCTCTGCACTTTCACTTTTTGGGGCAAACTTGCTACGTTTGCGTCCTCAAATCATTTTGAAAGAAGGCAAGATGGGGGCTTACAGAAAATATCGTGGAAGCATGGACAAAGTTGTTGAAAATTATTGTGCTGATGTGCTTGAGGAATTTAATACTCCAGACAAAAAGGTTGCATTTTTGACATATACAACGGCAACAGAGGGCATGATTGCTGCTGCAAAAAAGGCGTTGCAAGAGAAAGGTTTTGAAAAGATTTATGAAACAACTGCAGGCGCGACAATTACAAGTCATTGTGGCGAACATACTTTGGGAATTTTGTATCTTAATGATGGTGCAAAAGAATAAGCAGAAAAGGTTATGAAATTTGTTTTATAACAGGAAACCAAGCGGTTGGAAAAATGACGGTTTCAAAAATTATTAAGGAAAAATGTTGTATTAAAAAAATAAGGGACAACCTTATTTTTTATAAATCATCAGCGTCTTGTGTTGGTATCTCTCCGTCAATCGGCGTGCCTGTGTATGCACCGAGAGGGTCGTTTTTATCAACCATTAAACTTTTCTTTTTTCTTCTTTTCATAAAAATATTTTCTGAAAAATAGCGGAAAATATGTAAAATTTATAAGAAATTTTTGAAATTTTGCTGTTTTTTTAATAAAAATTTGAATTTGTAAGAAAAAAGTGCTAATATAAAACCATGAAAGAATTGACAAAAGCACAACAAGTTGAACGCAGTTTGATGAAAAGATTTAGAAAAGAAATTTGGACAAAATTTGTTCTTGCTCTCAAGCGTTATGAATTGGTTGAGGATGGTGACAAAATTGCCGTCTGTATTTCTGGTGGGAAAGATAGTATGCTTTTGGCAAAACTTATGCAACTTTTGCATCGGTTCAGCGAAACTAAATTCGAACTTATCTATCTTTGCATGGACCCCGGGTATGCACCGCAAAACCGCAAACAAATTGAAGACAATGCAAAGATACTTGAAATTCCAATTACTTTTTTTGAAACAGACATCTTTGACAGTGTGGTAGACATTGAAAAATCGCCTTGCTATCTTTGTGCACGCATGCGAAGAGGACATCTTTACAGCCAAGCACAAAAATTGGGTTGCAACAAAATTGCATTGGGTCATCATATGAGTGATGTCATTGAAACAACACTTATGGGAATGCTTTATGGGGCACAAATTCAAGCAATGCCTCCAAAACTTTGCTCAAAGAACTTTGTGGGGATGCAACTTATTCGTCCGCTTTATTGTGTCAATGAGGACGACATTTTGGCATGGAAGAATTACAACGAACTTAAGTTTTTGCAATGTGCATGCAGATTTACAGAACAGTGTGCAATGGCGGAAGATGACATTCATCCATCTGCAAGATTGGAAACAAAGAAACTTATCAATCAGTTGAAAAAGAACATTCCAGAAGTTGAAAGTCATATTTTTAAAAGTATTCACAATATCCAACTTGACACACTTGTTGGGGTAAAATACCATGATGTCGAACATGATTTTGTTGAACTCTTTAAAAAGAATTTAGACAAAAATTCAAACAAACCAGAAAATTAAAAAAGGAGGGCTGATTGCACTCCTTTTTTCATAATTACCTAGAAACTATTTTGTCATTTCGTAGTAACTGCCTTCGTGTTGGGTTGCTGGGAAACGCTTTCCTTTTTCAAGGTGAGTTGTTCCGCCGTCTTGCCCATCACGGTCGTAGGCTGTATAGTCGCCAGTTTTTGGAACCTGTTCGCCAGGTCTAAACTTCTTTTCCATTTCAACCTCCTAAAAATAGGTTGTGCAGAAACAAAAATTTTATTCAAAAATATAAAAACGAACCATCTATCTGCAGTTTGTGGATTTTAATAAAAAAGGAAGATTTCTCTTCCTTATATAAACTTATTTATAATTTAATTTTGATTTCAAATAAACCAATTACCTCTTCGCTAAACTTACAGCAACGGCTAAACTTACAGTCGCTCCAACCATTGGGTTATTGATTCCTGTTTCCATAAGGTTTTCGACTTTCTCAAACCTTGTGGGCTTTATTTGTTTTTTGCAAGGGAAACTGCTACTGCCAAAGAAACAGTCGCCCCAACCATTGGGTTGTTGCCCGCGTCACAAATTTCGCTTCAAATTCGGCTTGCTGATTGCAAGCACTCATGAAACGCTCATTTGCTCCTTTTCCCAAAAATGATAAAACATTTTCGGGAGCCCTAGAATCGGCATGGGCAAATAGATTTATTTCTTTATCATACTTACAGCAACGGCAAGTGAAACAGTTGCACCAACCATTGGATTGTTGCCCATGCCGATGAAGCCCATCATTGCAACATGAGCAGGCACAGATGAACTTCCTGCAAACTGTGCATCGCAGTGCATTCTTCCCATGGTGTCGGT
>CAZQFT010000087.1:0-4682 GCA_964592565.1 uncultured Lachnospiraceae bacterium | reverse complement strand
AATGCATATTGTAACTAATTCAAATAATTGTTACGAATTAAAAACAAAGATAAAAGAAGAACTTAAAGAACACAATATTTCTCACTCAACATTAGAATTTGAAATAGATAATGAGCAGTGTGAATGCATAAATTGTAAGGTTGACACACCAATAAAACATTCTCATCACCACCATCACTAAGGCAATGATGTAATGTTTAAAGTTAAAAAATAGCACTAGGATTTTGCTATAAACCCAAAAAGTCGGATGCTTTTGGAGTTTAACTTCATTTTCCTAATGCTATTTTTTATTTAATTTTTTTGATAGTTTTAAAAGGCATAACCTTAGATTTGGTGTTTTTTATTGGATATTTTAATTTTCATTTTGATTTAGGCTGGCAATAATTAAGAACATTTTTAGATTTATTTAAATTCGCGTTTTTTCAAGTTATGTCAAAAGCAAAACAGTTTCTCCAACCTTAAGTTTTGTTCCTGCTGGTGGAAGTTGAGATTTTATTGTTCCGCCGTTTCCATCAATTTCATATTCAAGACCACACTTCTTAAGTTCTGCCACAGCATTGGCAACACTGTAACCCTTAACTTGTGGCATTAATACCTCTTCGGCTATAGCAAATTCGTCATCTTTAGGTAAATCATAAAACTCAAATAATTGACTGAAAAAACTTTGACCATATGGTGCGGCAACAATTGAACCGTAATAAGCCCCAGCACTAGGTTCATCCACCAAAATCATAAAAAGATATTCTGGATTATCCGCTGGGTATGTGCCGATGAAACTGGAGATATATTTTCCACTTGCAATCGCACCAGTTTCGGAATATTTCTGTGCTGTACCTGTCTTGCCTCCGACATTATAACCTTCAACAAAGGTATAATCCGCCTTCTTATTTTCTGCTTTTTGCAAAAGAAGATTTACTGTTTTACTTGTGGTTTCAGAAATAATTTTCCTACTTTCTACTTTTGGTGTGTATGTTGTCTTCCCGTCAACGTCCGTAATTGTTTTTATTACGGTGGGCGTTTTCCAAACTCCTCCATTTGTAATCCCCGCAACAACTGACAAAAGTTGGATTGGAGTAACAGCAATGGCATGACCAAATCCCATACGCGCCAAGTCAACCTTTTTCACAGAAGATTTTGCCATTACTATTCCACCACTTTCGCCTTGAATTGTAATCCCTGTTTTTTCCCCAAGTCCAAATTTTTCCATATATTCATAAAATTTGTCAACACCAAGCCTGAGTGCTAAGTCCATAAAACAACAGTTACAAGAATTTGCAAACGCCTCAGTAAGAGTTTGATTTCCATGTCCAATTGTTCTCCAACACTTAATCCTTTGTCCATCAATAATTCGATAACCTGGGCAGTAAAATTGGTCATCCAGACTTGTGACCCCTTCTTCAAGTGCCGCTGCGATTGTCAAAATTTTGAAAGTTGAACCCGGCTCGTAGGTGTCTGTCACAGCTTTCATTTTCGACTGTTCAAACAAAGATGTCAAATCATCACGCGGAGGTTCGTTTAGGTCAAAACTTGGCTTGGAAGAAATTGCCAAAATTTCGCTTGTTTTTGCATTCATAACAATTCCCGTGACAGCCTTCGCTTGTTGCTCAGTATATGCTTGCTCTAAAATTCGTTCAAGAATAATTTGTATTTTGCTGTTTGCAGTAAGAGTCACATCATCCCCTGCAACTCCGCTGACATAATATCTTATACTTCCGCCAATTTCTTTTCCTTGCAAATCACTTTGAACAAAACTTGAGCCGTCTGTGCCGACAAGATAGCCATTTAAATAAGCCTCCAATCCTGCTTGCCCTATGTTGTCAACAGATGAGAATCCTAAAAGTTGTGTCAGCATATTGCCGTACACATAATAACGCCCAACATTTTCTGAAAGATAAATTCCGTCAAGTTTTTCATTATAAATTTTCTCTGCTAAGTCCGCTTCAACTTGCAACTTTAAAAGCACTTCTGAAACATTTTTTCTTGAAACTTTTAAAAGTGTGGAGTTGTAGTCAAGTCCTAGAAGTTGCGAAATTATGGATGCGGTTTTTTCTGCATCTTTTACTTCTCTTCCTCTTACATAAACATCATAAGTGGTGTAACTTACAGCAAGCGTGTCGCCTGTGCAGTCCAAAAATGTTCCGCGTGGTGCCGTCAATTTTAAATCTCTTGTCCATTGGTCTGTTGCTTTGATTTGTAAATCTTTGCCATTTATGATTTGAACAATAAAAAGCCTTACACCCAAGGCGCATGTCAACAAAAGTAAGGTAAGCATCAATGCTTTTATTCTCTTTTGTAACGAATGCAAGGTGTAAGGTCTTTGCAAAATTAACCTCCAAATAAACCTGCTATGAAATTGCAAATTCTGTCAAACCAATTGCTTTTCTTTCCCGTGTCGCCAGCATCAAGCAATTCTTCGGGATAGGTTTCAATAAATTCCATTCCTTGTTGTGCTTTGTCAATCTTATTGATGTTTTTGAGATATTTCGAAAGGTTGAGTTTGTAGGTTTCATCAATCTGAATATAACTTGCGTTCATATTGTCAATAATTACACAATTTGTCACCGCAATAATCGCTCCTGCACCGAGCGCACACGCAAGTGCTACGCTCGCAAATTTTTTGCTTGGTTTTTTCTTTGTAACAGATTTTTGCTTTAATTTGATTACTTTTTTATTTTCTTCAATCAAATCATAGTTCGGTTTTTCAATAATATTTTGGACGGACTGTTGTTTTTCTTCAGTCACTTCTTCTTGAGTTTTCTGTTGCACATATTGCTGAGCGATTAATTCATCTTTTTTACTCTCAAATTCCGCAACTCTCTTGTCTTCTTCCTGTTTTTTGAAATCGGCAATTGTTATGTTTTCAAGAGAACTCAAATATCCTGTCTTGTTTTGTGTGCCAGTTTCGATTTCTGGCAAGGTTTCGTAAGAAATTGATTGTTTTTGAGGTTCTGAGGTTTGTTTTTGGCTTAACCTTTGTTCTGTTTTTGCCAAAACTTGTGTCTGAACTTCTTTTTTTGTTTCAACTTCTTTTTCAACAACAAGTCTGTCCATATATTTTATTGTCCTCCTTTTGTTTATATGCTTTTGTGATTACTAAATTTTTTCAACAATTCTAAGTTTCGCACAAGTACTTCGCGAATTTTCTTTTTGCTCTTGTTCTGTTGCAATAATAGGCTTTCTTGAAACAAGTTTTACGCTTGCTTTGTGTCCACATATACAAATTGGCGTTCTTGGTGGACACAGACAATCCGTACTTTCAAGTTTGAATACATTTTTTACAATTCTGTCTTCTAAACTGTGGAAAGTCAGCACGCAGCCGCGTCCTTCTGGATTTAACATTTCGACCAATTCTTTCAAAAGGTTATCCAACTCTTCAAGTTCGCCATTTATGTATATTCTCAGTGCTTGGAACACTTTTTTTGATGCTCCACCACGAGAATAAACCACCTTCTTAGGCATGCTGTTTTCAATTATTTCACGAAGTTGAAAAGTCGTTTTAATTTCTTCTTGCTCTCTGGTTTTTATAATGTTTTTTGCAATCGCTTTTGCAAATTCTTCTTCGCCATAATCCCTCATGATTCTCACAAGTTCGTCAAATGAGAAAGTGTTTACAATTTCTTGCGCTGTAACAACATTTTCACTTTGATCCATACGCATGTCAAGATTTCCGTCATGAACAAAACTGAAGCCTCTCTCCCCAGTATCAATTTGATAACTGCTTACACCTAAATCAATAAGAAAGCCGTCAATTTTTTCAACCCCAAGATTTTTCAAAATCTCTGGCGCTTCTTTATAATTTGCTTTTGTAAGTGTGACTTTGTTTTTAAATTCTTCCAATGTTTGAGTGCTTTTATTAATCGCATCGGCATCACGGTCAAAAGCAAACAAATGCCCTGTCTTTAGACGCTTTGCAATCTCGTATGAATGTCCACCTCCGCCAACGGTGCAGTCAACATAAATTCCGTTTGATTTGATGTTAAGTCCTTCAATCACTTCGTTGAGCATGACTGGAACATGTTTAAATTCCATAATTTTTTCCTTTTATGCCGCTGTATTTTCAAGTCCCAAAAGTTTGATAAGTGCGTCTGCTAAGCCTGTTTCTGTAAACTTGTCGTTGATTGCTGAAACAATTGCTGAAACTTGAGTTGTGTTTGCTTTGTCCTCTTCTGAAATGAAGTTGTATTTTGTTTCTGTAACAAGATTTGACATATTTTCAATGACTATTGCTTTTGTTTCTCCAAATTCGTTGATTGATGTTTCAATTGCATTTACAAGTTCTGTAATTCCTTCTGCTGTGCTGATTGAAACATTTTCAGGCATATTTGCTTTAAGGTTTTCTGCCAAAGTAATAACATCTTCAAGTTCACTCATCATTGTTTTGTAATCAATCAAATAATATTTGTCTGTTCCCAATTCAGAATATTTCTTGTCAATATATTGTTTGATGTCTTCACGATTTGAATTTTCTTTAAGCCCTGTAAGGTCTGCTCCATTTAAATTTTCACCAGTCATATAGCAAATAATATTGCAGAAGATGTTGTTGAAAACACCATTTTTACTTCCGTTGTTTGTTTCGTCTGCTGTTGTGTCATTGTAAGCATTAACCTTCAACACATCCAAAAGTTGACCAATTTGAGAAAGTGTAAGTGATTGTCCTTCTTCAACATTAAGTGTAATTCTGA
>CAZQFT010000086.1:3746-4791 GCA_964592565.1 uncultured Lachnospiraceae bacterium | reverse complement strand
TACTCTCTCCTTCTTCTTTTTGTAAGGTGCATCAATAGGCTTTGGAACACAAACCTTAGAAAAACACACAAACATTTTCTTCATGCAATCTTCACAAAAAACAAGGTCGCGTCTTATAAACCCCTTGGTGCTGAAACTATACTTTGCCAAGTTTTTGCAACCGTAAAAATCACACTTCAACTGATGCCTACACAATTCCATTTTCATTTTTTGTTTTTCTCCTTTTCATTTAAAAGTTTCAAAAGTCGTTCTTTTTCTCGCATAAGTTGTTCGTCAGTCATTTTGGAAATTTCATCATCAGCAAGTTCATTTTTTTCAAGCAAAAACCTAAGTGCAGCGATGTCAGGTGGATTAAACTTTTTCGTAATCTTCCGCTTTGTCAAAATTGGTTTTCCATTTTCATCAGCGGAATACTCTTCAATCACCTCATCACTCTCATAACCCAGTGCTTTTTTAAGCAATGCTTGTTTAATTTCCTCTTCGTTCATAACTTTCTCAACCTTTGCGGAAATTCTACCCCACCCAAAACGCCATTTCAAGGAAGTGTGCCAAAAAATTAACAAAATTCACGCAAAAAAATAAAATGTAATTGTAAGGGACTTAAAAACTTACTTAGGAAAAACAAATGAAGA
Source organism: uncultured Lachnospiraceae bacterium (assembly GCA_964592565.1). Classification (GTDB taxonomy): domain Bacteria; phylum Bacillota; class Clostridia; order Christensenellales; family UBA1242; genus Caccovivens. The sequence goes on along the minus strand of CAZQFT010000086.1, from coordinate 4,159 downwards.
ATATATTAGAATTTAATAATGTCAACTATTTTTATCAAACAAAGTCTGACGAAATTTTTGCATTAAAAGAAATGAATTTCAAGATTGAAGAACAAGAATTTGTTTCTCTTGTTGGGCCAAGTGGCTGCGGAAAAACAACTATCCTTTCTTTGACTGCAGGACTTTTGAAACCTTCATCAGGAAAAATTTTGCTTGACGGCGAAAACGCAATTGACACAAAAAAAATAGGTTATATGTTTCAACACGATCACCTTTTTGAATGGCGTAGTGTTTGGAAAAACATAACCCTTGGACTTGAAATACAAAAGCCGAAAAATCTTGACGAAAAACTTGCTTTTGCGGAAGAACTTTTAAAGAAATATGATTTACATGGTTTTAAAAATCAAAAACCGCGTCAACTTTCTGGCGGAATG
>CAZQFT010000086.1:0-3736 GCA_964592565.1 uncultured Lachnospiraceae bacterium | reverse complement strand
AATGAGGCAGCGAGTTGCACTTATTCGCACCCTTGCACTCGAGCCAAAAATTTTGCTTCTTGACGAGCCATTTTCCGCTCTAGATTTCCAAACTCGCCTTAAAGTTTGCGATGATGTATATGAAATAATCAAAAGCGAGAAAAAGACAGCAATCCTTGTCACACATGACATATCGGAAGCAATTTCAATGTCTGACAAGATTTTAGTTCTCACCTCTCGCCCCGCAAGCGTAAAAGACGAAATCAGGTTAAATCTTGACGGAGACACCCCACTTAAGAAGCGTGAAGCAAAAGGTTTTGCACAAATTTTCGATAAAATATGGAGTGAACTTACAAATGAAAACGAAACAACAAAAAATCCCGACACAGCAAAAAATCTTCTCTAACTCTCATAAACTGTATGTCCGCCGCCTTAAACGCGACAAATTTGTGATAATATTTTTCAGAATATTTGTTTTGGTTGCCTTTCTTGGACTTTGGGAACTTCTAACCTACACAAAAGTTGTCGACCCATTTTTTGTCAGTTCTCCGTCGCGCATTGTCGCCCAAATTGCCGAACTAGCCCAAAATGGAACACTCTGGACGCACAGTTGGATAACGCTGTATGAAACACTTGCAGGCTTTGCAATCGCCACTGTTCTTGGCTATGCAATCGCAGTACTTCTGTGGTGGAACGAGAAAGTGCGAAAGGTTTTCGAACCTTACATTGTGGTTCTCAACTCATTGCCAAAAATCGCTCTTGGCCCAATCATCATTCTTTGGGTCGGAGCCGGCACTCCTGCAATTATTCTGATGTGCATCCTCATATGCATAGTTATCACAACAATGAGCATGCTTTCTGCATTTTTATCGGTTGATGAGAGCAAAATTCTTCTTCTAAAGTCAATGAACGCAAACAAATTTCAAATTCTTTTCAAACTTGTTTTGCCGTCTTCAATGCCAGAGTTTGTATCAGTACTCAAAATTAATGTCGGCATGAGTTGGGTCGGAAGCATCATGGGAGAATATCTAACAAGCAAAGCGGGCCTTGGCTACCTAATCGTTTACGGCGGACAAATTTTCAAGATTGACCTAGTCATGTCCGCAACAATGATTTTATGCATCCTTGCTTTTGGAATGTATTGGCTTGTAAGCCTTATCGAAAGACGATATAAACGATAACTGTCAACAAATCCAACTTGCCATCTCAAATCAAAAACACTTTCAATCCGACTTTCACAAAAATACCAAACAAAAAAAGACTGAACAATCAGTCTTTTTTTATTTTAAATTTTTCATATGTCTCAATATCAATAGATGCTTTTTGTCTGTATTCATCGGTCAAAACATATTCTTGACATATCTTTTTTTTAATCATCAATTTTATCATTTTCCTTTCCTGCCTTAACTGCAGCAAATATCGTCGCTGACAAACATGCTGTAATCATAGTAAAATGTGCAGCAGTAAGTGCACAAAATGCAAATTTTTTCAGTTTCCCTTTCGATGTAATTGTCTTCATTTTTTTCTCCTTCATTTGAAGAAATTATATCACACCCTATGTCAATACCCTATTTATTTTAAGCCGCCACCCCTCTTGCTCCACAAAAAATATGCCAGCACAAACAGCCCAAGTACGCTACAAAGCGGATAGAGCATAGAAACAATTTCTGAAAAACCTAATATACTTATGCAAAAAGGCAAAAAAACAGCCCAAAAAGTCGACCACGCTTCATTCTTGAGGAATTTATCGAAAGTTGATTTAATTGTCAAAGTAAGCGAAATTAAAGTAGTCCAACAGCCCACCAAAATGATGATATAAGTCAAAACAAACATCACAGGACTTCCGCTCACAATGTCCAAAAATGGCATGTCACTGTCCAAAGTATTCAAATTCTGCTGCAACACAAAGTTCCCCAGAAGCAAAAATGCCACCAAGAGCACACAAGACAAAAGACTTGTCCAAAATGCCTGTTTCTTGGTCATCCCTTCCCCTGCTTTTGAAATAACAATTCCGCCCATAGACATGTTCAGACATACATACAAAATTCCATAAAAAAAACCTGCCCAAGAATTGGTCTGAATTTCCACGCCAGAGCAAATTCCTGTCGCATAAACAAGCACGACCAAAAATACAATCGCTGTCACAGGCATCAAAAACATATTTGCCTTTTCAAGCCCAACCATTCCCCTTTTCGTAACATTAAAACACAACAAAAACAAAGCCGCAATAAGCAAAATCTGAACCCAACTTGGAAAGAATAAAAACAAGTTCTCAACCCCAGCAAACATTGAAGCACAAAAAATCAACGAGATAAAAAAAATTACAGCGTTTAAAAACTTAGATTTCTCAATTTTTTCAGAGATTTTGCTTGTAAGAAAAAAATAAAAAAGCCAAAAAAGCAAAAATCCTGCAATAATAATGTAAAAATAAGAAAGCACCCCAAAACGACTAAAAAAGACCATAATCTCTTTACCACTCGAAAAACCAGAACCAACAAATGTACCAAAAATAAGAAAAACAACAATAAAAATCCTAGACATACTATATCATATTAATCAAAACATCTCAAAATGAGTTTGTTTGCATGAAAAAATTAAAAATTCGCAAAATAAACACATGCAAAAAACACTTCTCTTTTATGTATTAATCTTTATGCTTGCCGCAAGTATAGTTTCGGCACTTTTGCCGTATCCAATTTTCTCTTCCTACACAAACATAACCGAGCAAAACGCCTATGAAATAAATAATTTTCAAGAAACAGAACTTATCAACGACTTTTCAATAATTCCAAATATCCTTAACCTTGAATTTGAAGAAATAAATTCAATTCTTCCAGATAAGTTTGAAATTATCGACATAGAAACCGAAGAAATCTTAAACGCAACACGAATCGGTGGCAATAGTCACGCCGATGTAGACCTAGATAAAAACAGCCAAGCAATTTTTCATGAGATTTGCAATAATTGGAATTGGTCACGACGCCCAGTGCTTGTCAAACTCAATGAAACAGCCTATCTTCCAGCAAGCATAATTTGTTATCCACATGGTTACAACAACCATTTCTGTCTGCACTTTAAAAATTCAAAAACTCACGGCACAAACAGGTTTGACACCGAAAGCCAAAAAGCCATTGATAAGGCATTTAAAAAAGGAAAATCATTGATAGGAGAACAAAACTAAAATGACCAACAAACTTGAATAATACACAATATAAAGCGTATTATGTTTGCATACTACACCACATCTTCCAATATTCTCAAAGGATAAAACTAGCAGAAATCAAATACATAATCAAACCAACAAGCCTAATGAAAAAAAGGACTTTATCCAACAAATCCATCCAACATTATAAAAAAACATAACAAAAAAAAGAAGACTTAAAAAAGTCCTCTTCGCATCTATAATTATTGTTTATCCTTGCCGCCTTGAGCCTTAACATATTCCTTCTTCAATCTGTTAAAGATAAGAATTTCCTTCTTTGCAGATTCAACAGCGTCAGAAGCGTGAACAACATTTTGAGTAATTCTTCTTTCCAATCCCAACTTTTCAGGAACAACATATCTAATTGTGTTCACAACGCATGGATTATTAGCAATCACTTCATCATTAATTTTTGTTGGTCCAACAAGCTCTCTAATCTTAACAATTGCGTTTTCACCAACAACAACCATTCCATAAGCCTTGTCACTTGTAATGTATTCTTCAAGTTCTCCATAGAATGACTTTCCAACATGTTCATGATAATGTTCTGCAGCT
>CAZQFT010000085.1:0-4793 GCA_964592565.1 uncultured Lachnospiraceae bacterium | reverse complement strand
GTATAAAATTTGAAACTGTAATTAAAATTGCTGACGCCTTCGATATGTCTGTTCAAGAATTTTTAAATGACGAAATTTTCAAAAGAGAAAATTTGGACATTGATTAAAAAATTTTGTTTTAAAAGGAACTTACTATGGAAGAATTTATGTATTTCTTAAAAGGGAAGATGACCACCCCAACCATTTTTGGATGGTTTCACATTTTGTGCATTGTCCTTATGGTTGGACTTTGTGTGCTTATTTACATATTCAGAAAGAAAATTTCACCTAAGGCAGTTAACATAATTGTGTTGTGTACTGGAATTGCAATTATTCTGCTTGAGGTTTATAAACAGTTGATTTTCAGTTTCAATTATAATGGCGGAAATGGCAACTCTTATTGGGATTATGAGTGGTATGCATTCCCATATCAATTCTGCTCAACACCAATGTACATTATGGTGCTTGCAGGCATTTTAAGAAAAGGCAAAATTCATGATGCACTTTATTGCTATTTGGCAACCTTCGCGCTATTCGCTGGCTTAGTTGTAATGTGCTATCCTGGAGATGTATTCATGTCATACATTGGAATCAACATTCAAACAATGGTTTGTCATGGTGGAATGTTTATAATCGGCTTCCTTATTCTTGCAACGCGAAGCATTGAGTTTAATCTTCGAAGCATTTTGAAAGCAACGATAGTGTTTGTAATCATGCTTATTATTGCACTTCTTATGAACATAATCTGGCATTATTGTTCAAACAGCGATGAAACATTTAACATGTTTTTCATCAGTCCATACTTCCCTTGCACACTTCCATTGATGAGCATTATTTATGATAAAACTCCTTATGTTGTCTTCTTACTTGTTTATGTCGTAGGTTTTATGCTAGTAGCAAGCATTATGATGGGCTTTGCAATATTGTTTGACAAAATCGGAAAAAGAATTTTTGCGAAGAAAAACAGTGAAATTTACACAGCGCAACCTGTAAAATCTGAGAAAAAAGATGAGTAATCATCTTTTTTTTATTAATAAATCCTCTAGATAAACTTGCAGTTCTTAATCTCTGTGTTTGTTTTCTTGCCTAACCCTTCCAATCACGAAATCTCCGAGTTGAGTGTCTTTTGTCACTGTTGTTCCTGCACAAATGTAAGTATTGTCAGCAATTTTAACTGGTGCAACAATATTTACATTGCATCCAACAAAAACATTGTTGCCCAACCTTGAAATTTGCTTTATCTTTCCATTATAATTCGCAAAAACAACACCACATCCAATATTGCAGTTTTCTCCAATTTCTGCATCCCCTACATAAGACAAGTGAGGAATCTTTGACCCCTTTCCTACAAGTGCGTTCTTAAGTTCAACAAAAGCGCCCACCTTTACATTCTCCGCAAGTCCACAATTAGGGCGAATGTGTGCAAATGGTCCAATCTTGCAATTCTTGTCTATGTTCGATTTTTCAATAATTGAATTATCAACAAGTGTACCATCTCCAACAACGACATCCTCAAGCCTTGAGCCAGAAGTCACCGTGACATTATCGCCTATTAGACAATCGCCTAAAATTTTCACATTCTCTTCAATTTTTACATTTCGTCCTAAGACAACATTCTTTCCAATCTCAACATTTTTCTTTTTCATATCAGTTTTATATGAAAAATCTTCACAGAATGTCAATTGGCAATTACATGCAAAATTCATGATAAGAATTTGAGTTCTCAAATTGCTTTTTCAAAGCAATATATTTGTCCAGTGTACTTAAAAGAACCCTTTCCCTTTCGCTATCTTTCAAATTCTTCAAAATCTTGTCGTCAATAAGATAATGAACTGGATTTGTAATCACATCTTGCTGTGAAAGTAAAAATTCAACTTTGTTTTTAAAATCAACATCTTCATTTGAAATAACCTTAATCTTTGCACTGGCAACCTTGTCTTTGCCAACCAAACGCCTTTTCGCCTTTTGAGCAAAGTTTTTTAGGACATCATTATACATACAAACCTCCTTATGCATAAAGTCATTTTACAGCAACAAAAGACTTTTATCCTAAGATTATTTTGTCAGCAAATAGGCAAATATGTCGAAAAATAAGATAATAAGTAGTTTAGTGATATTAATAATTTTTCTAATTAAAAATAAAAAATCACAATACTAATGTGATTTCTCAAAATTTAAAAATTCATCGCTTGCATGAATGGAACAAGAACTTTTTTTCACATCCCGCAACATTCCGCTGTCAATCTCACCGACTTTTTTTCTGAATGGATTTATCAAATTTATTCGCATTAATTTGTCACATCCAGAGAAAGTGCTTTTTGAAATTTTTGTTATTATCTCTGGCAAGTCAATTGTTTCCAGTGAAGTGCAATCCTTAAATGCACTGCGTCTGATCTCCTTAACTCGAAGTGACATGTGAACCTTTTTAAGTTTTCTACAACCCAAAAACGCTCCTATGCCAATTCTTTCTAAATCATTATGTAAAAAAATCTCTTTCAGTGACTCACAATTAAAAAAGACATAATGCTCAATAGTTTGAAGCCTCTCAGGGAAGTTAATGTGTTTCAATTTAAAGCAATTTATAAACAGTCCATTTTTTAAAACTTTAAGTTGATTTGACAAACTTACTTCTGTAAGGCTTGTACAATCTTCAAAAACAAAATCTTCTATATTTGCGATTGTATCGGACAAGACTGCAAACTTTAACCTGTCACAATTATAAAAGGCTCTTTCCTCAATTTTTGTAATTCCTTCAGGGACAACAATGTGTTCAATCTTCAGTCCAGAAAAGGCCCTTTTGCCAATAATTCTTACATTTTTCCAAAATTCGTTTGGATTAAGTGTGAGAAGCAACAGGTCTTCGTCTTCTACCCGCTTTAAAACTTGATTTTCAACAATCATAAAACTCCATATATTCAGCAGCCAAGATGTTAAAAATCTAGTTCTCAATCCTGACCCAATTTGCTTTTTGAAATCACTCTAAGCGAGTGCGTCAGTATTATAACACATATTGCTCTATAATGTCAAATTTCGTTTAAATAAAAAAGACTGAGTATTCAGTCTTTTATTTTCCACCCAACATTCTTGCATGTCTTGCATCACGGGCATCTCTCATTCTTTTTTCGCTTCCATTTTGCATTGCATACACAAGTGCCAGTCCGCCAGCAATGCCAGTTGTAATTGTCAAAGGAAGAATTGAGCATGTTCCAACAGTTGCTCCAGTTCTAAGAGATTTCAATTTGTCAGCCTCATCTTTCCCCAAAGTTGTTTTAACGTGTTCATATTTGTCTAAATTTTCAACCTCTTTAAGTCGCTTGTTGTACTCACTGTATGAGATTTCCCCATTTAAGAAGCTTTCATTAATATCCGTTGTCATTTCGACTTTATATCGTGCGTTTGCTTCATCATATCCACTCTTTTCAACAATATCACTTGCTTTACTTGAACAAACCATCGAACAAACAAGGCCTGCACCAAGCAGTGTAATATTAACGACAGACGCACATAAAGCACAAATAAATTTCTTTTTGAGTTTCGCTTCTTTTTTCTTTTCAATAAAAGCTGTGCAATAAACTGGCTCCCCTGCCAATTTTCTCAATTTGTCAATCTTTTCTTCTTTTTTTGTTTCCTCTTCAAGTCCGTCCAAATTAACTTCGCCGATATCAGATAATTGCATAACTTTTCTCCCAGTTTTAAATTCATTTTTATTATACAATTATTTGTGCCAAATGTCAATAGCAATCTTTATAAAATCCCAAACGGATTCTTCCACGATGCTTTAAAGGGTAAACATTAAAATTGATATACAATTTATTAATTATAAAAACACCTATATTCTTTAATTTTGTCAACATGCCCTTTCCATATGTATTTGTAAACATCGGCACAATTCTTGTTAGCAATCCAGAGCACACTTTTTCCATATACCTAAATGATTTTTTCGCTCTAGTTTTTGCGCAATATTTAGTATTATTTGGTCTGCCTTTGATAAGCCCTGCCAGATGTTTCGCTATTGCATAGACGAATTGAGTTATATCATTCTCAAAATCATATGCCGCATTATACATCTCTTTCTTACTTTTAGTTTTTAATAAGTACTGAATGTATTGATTGTCTTGTTCTAATTTCTCATACCATTTTACAAGTTTTAAAAAGGTTGGATAACTTTCCTGATATTTATAAAATGTTTTATATGTATGATAATAAGCAAAAAATTCAGTCCAAAAGGAATAACCATGTTTTAATACAAAATCATACATATTTTTCTGTTTTACAAGTAGCGGATTAAATTTGTAATATTTGTTGTTTAAGATTTTATAAGCGTCAAATATGTGTACCATTTCGTGATAAATACAGTTATCTAAATCGAATCCATTGTCTTTTTCATAGCGTTCAAGAGAATCCAATGTAACACAAAGAATATATTTTCCTTTTTTGTTAATCGTCATATACGCAGCATCAACTTCATCAATCACTTCATTTTTATTTGTCAACGCCTTTTTTACAATAATATCTAATTCAATGTCAAAATCAAAATTGCTTTCGGCAAGTATAGTGACTGTTTCAAGTATCACTTCTTTATATTTTTCAAAGAGTTCGTTATCTTCGCTTTCATTAAATATTTGAATATTATGATTAAATGACTTCTTTTTCATAATTTTATTATAACATATCAATTCTATTTGAAAAACAAAAACATCAACCCAATTTCAAAACAAATACAAATTTCTTAAGCTAAAATGCAATAAAAAAGTCAGGGGGTTAATCCTGACTCTCTTTATTAATTAAATAGATAATTAGAAGTAAGTTATCTG
>CAZQFT010000084.1:0-4902 GCA_964592565.1 uncultured Lachnospiraceae bacterium | reverse complement strand
CTGGTGACGAAGACAAAATTAAGGAAATTTTAGCAGAAAGAACGCAAAGAATTGAAATTGTCGACGCAAAAGAGGTTATTACAAATGATGACACTCCGACACTTGCAATGAGACAAAAGAAAAATTCATCACTTGTTCGTGCCTTTGACCTTTTGAAAGAGACTGACGATATTGTTGGGCTTGTATCTTCTGGGAGTACTGGTGCGATTCTTACTGGCGCAATTATGAAGATTGGACGCATTAAAGGAATTTCTCGTCCTGCACTTTGTCCAATTTTGCCAACTGTTAAAGACGATAAAACAGTTATGATTTGTGATTGTGGGGCAAATGTTGACTGCAAGAGCGAACACTTGTTGCATTTTGCGATTATGGGCTCGGCTTATTATTCAATTATGGCTGACGAGGAAAATCCAAAAATTGCACTTTTAAACAATGGTGCTGAAGAGCATAAGGGCAATGAACTTACAAAAGAAACATATCCGCTTATGAAAAACCTGCCAATCAATTTTGTTGGAAATTGTGAAGCAAGAGAGGTTATGTCTGGCGATGTCGATGTGATTGTTTGTGACGGATTTGCTGGAAATGTGCTTTTAAAAAGCGTTGAAGGCACTGCGGCGGCAATGTCTGGCATGATTAAGAAAGAAGCAAAGAAAAACATTTTTGCGTCAATTGGGGCACTTATGATGGGCAAATTTAAAGGCATTAAGGCAAAGATGGATGTTAAGCAACATGGTGGAGCACCATTCTTGGGTTGCAAGAAACTTGTTGTGAAAGCACATGGTTCAGCAAAAAGAGAAGTCGTATGCAACACAATTATGCAAGTTGTAAAATTGCACGAAAAAGGGCTTATTTCAAAAATTGAGGAAAAAATTGTAAAATTGACCGAAAAAATCGAGGCACAAAATGATTAATGAAAAAATCGGATATGGATTTAAGGATAAAAAACTTTTGACAAGAGCTTTGACACATCCTTCGAAATCAAAACAAAATTATCAACGCCTAGAATTTTTGGGCGACAGCATTTTAAATTTTTTGGTTGGAGAGTTTTTGTATAAAAATTGTGACAAGCAAGAAGGAGAACTTACTGTTTTGAGGGCTCATTATGTTTCAGAAAATCATCTTGCACAATGCTTTGACGAGATGAATTTGGCGGAATATGTTATCACTGGAAAAAGCCTTAATGGTGAGATAACTACGGCGATTAAGGGTGATATTATTGAAGCGATTATTGCTGGCATTTATCTTGACAGCGACCTTGAAGTTGTAAGAAATTTTGTGATAGAAAAGTTGCACATTGAGGGGTTTGAAGCGGCAGAAAATGACAACTATAAATCGCAATTGCAAGAACTTATTCAAGCAAACTTTAAGTGCACAATGAAATATGAAACAATCAAAATTGAAGAGAATTTTGAAGCAAAATTTTATATGGATGAGGACTTGATTGCAGTTGGCTATGGAAAAGACAAACAAAAAGCAGAACAAAATTGTGCTTATGTCGCAATAAAGAAACTTTTTGAAGAAGATTAAAGGTGAAAAATTATGTATTTTAAGAAAATTGAAATGATTGGGTTTAAATCATTTGCAGACAGGACGGTTATTGAATTTAATGGCGGATTTACTGCAATTGTTGGACCAAATGGTTGCGGAAAAAGCAATGTATCAGATGCTATTCGTTGGGTGCTTGGTGAACAAAGTGCCAAGTCTTTGCGTGGCGATAACATGCAAGATGTTATTTTTAAAGGCACAGAGAAGAGAAAAAGTTTGTCATATTGTGAAGTTACTCTCACATTTGATAACGCTGACAGATTCTTCAATATTGCATATGATGAACTTTCAATCACAAGAAAACTTTATCGTTCGGGCGAAAGTGAATATCAAATCAATAAAAACACTTGCCGTTTGAGAGATATTACGGACATTTTATTTGACAGTGGTATCGGCAAAAACGGATATTCTGTTATTGGGCAAGGTAAAGTCAGCGAAATCGTAGACCAAAAAGCCGAAGACCGTAGGGCTATGTTTGAAGAGGCTGCTGGGGTTGCGAAATTTAAATCTCGTAAGGATGAGGCTGAAAGAAAACTTGAAAGAACACGCGACAATTTGACGCGTATTGATGACATTCGCAGCGAAATTGACCGCCAAATGGGGCCACTCAGAAAGCAGGCAGAGGATGCGAAGAAATATTTGGAATATAAAGGTCAACTCAAGGATTTGGAAGTTAATGCTTATGTTTTCCAATATGAAAATGCAAACAATGTAAAAGACCAAATCAAAGCGAAGATGCAGGCGATTGAAGAAGAACTTTTTGCTCGTCAAACAGACCTTGAAAACATCACAAAAGAGTATGCAGAAGAGATGGACCGCTTGACTGATTATGACAAGCAAATTGCAGCACTCAACGATGAACTTTTGCGTCTTACTGTTGAACTTGAAAAGCAAGAGGGTGAAACAAAGGTTGCACGCGAAAGAATTAATTACACTCAAAAAGAAAATGACCGCATCAATCTTGACATCACAAATGCAAATGTTGTAATTGAAAATTGTGATGAGCAAGAGGCTGAAAAAAGCGGCGAACTTGCCGAACTTAAAGAGCGTTTAAATGTTTTGACAAAGACTTATGAACAGTTGTCAAACAAACATCTTGAAATTGTGGATGAAATGTCTTTGAACGAAACCGAAGCGGGGCAATCTCAACAAAAGATGATTGAAACTTTGGGGTCACTTTCTGATGTAAAGAGCAATGCTTCTCGTCTTGAAACAGAGAAGAATTTGCTTATTGTAAATCGTGAAAATCTTGAGAAAAATTTGGCTGAAGTTAACGCAAAAATTGATGCTCTTGAGAAGGAAAAGACAGACAAGGTTGTTGCTTATGAAAAGGCAGAAAAGATTTACAACGACTTAAAGGCAGAGCATGAAGAACTTGCGGGGCGCATTTTTGTTGGAAGTCGTGATGTTGGCGAACTTGAAACAGAAAGAGCGAACATGACCACACAAATTAAGGTCTATGAAAACAGAAAGAAACTTTTAAGCGAAATGCAGGCTGAATATGAGGGCTATGCTCACAGCGTAAAGAAAATTTTGAAGGAAAGCGAAAGAAATTCTGCCATCAACAACAAAATGGTGGGGGTTTTGGCAGAGCTTATCACTGTTCCTGCTCAATATGAAACTGCAATCGAAGTTGCACTTGGAAATGCCGTTCAAAACATTGTTACATACAATGAAAATGGCGCAAAAGACCTGATTTCTTTCCTTAAAGAAAACAAATTTGGTCGTGCAACATTCTTGCCAATTTCAACAATGCGTCGTCGCGATATGGACGAAAAAATGATTGCTGGCAGAAAGGGCGTTTTTGGCGTTGCAAGCAAACTTATTTCATATGACAAAAAGATTGATAATGTCATTTCAAACTTGCTTGGCGGAACGGTTATTGTTGATACGCTTGACACCGCGGCAAACTTGGCAAAAGATAGTGCTTTCTCATTTAAGATTGTTACGCTTGAAGGCGATGTTGTAAGCACTCAAGGTTCAATGACTGGTGGAAGCAAGAAGAGTGAAGCAGTGAATCTTATTTCTCGTCAAAGAGAAATTGAAACTCTTACAACTGAAGTTGAAGAACTTACAATGAAAGAGTATGAACTTCGCAACAAAATCAACTATCTTAGGGTTGATTTGGAAAACTCTAAGAAAGAAGAGAAAAAAATTGCCGAAAAGAAAAATCAATTTGAAGTTAATCTTGCAAAAGAACAAGAAGTCATTAAGGCAATTTGCAAAGAACTTGACGAACTTAAAGAAGAAGGCAAAGTGTTTGGAATGGAAAAAGTTTCTGTTACAAACAAATTGAAACTTATCGACCAAGACCTTTCACAAGTCAACTTGGTACAAAATGCTTTAAGTGGAAATAAAGAAGATGCCGACATTTTGGCTAAGCAAAAGCAAGAGCGTTATAACGAAATTCGCAAAGCGCGTGATGAAATTGTTGCCAACATGACAACAGTTAAGGTTGACATTGCGTCTTGTGAAGCAAAAATTAAGGCTCTTGATGACGAACTTAACAGACTTTTGATTGAAAAAGACAAACAACTTTCAAACATTGAAACTCTTAAGTCGCATTTGGCGGAAAACGAAAGATTTATTGAAAACGCTGAAGAGATGATTAGGCAAAAAATTGAAAATGCTGGCCCATCTCTTGCAAAAGACAACTTACAAAAAATTAGACGCGACCGTGAAAATCTTGAAAATAGCAAGATTGCAATTTCTTCAAACATCAAATTACTTGATGACAAGAAGACGGTTACCATGGAAGAAATTGCTCGCGTAAATGACAAAAAATATCGCGAAGAAGCAAATCTTACTAAGGTTGATACAGAACTTGAGGCGATGCAAGAACGCATTTATGAGGAATACAGTTTGACATACAATGGCTGTCTTGAATTTAGACGCCCTGATTTTGAGATTAAGGAAGCATTAATTGCAATCAACAAACTTAAAAAAGACATCTCTGCACTTGGTTATGTCAATGTTCATGCAATTGAAGATTGTTCTACGCTTTTGGAGCGTTACAATGACATGACAACTCAAGCGGATGACCTTAGAAAAGCCGAGGAAGATTTGGTTAAAATCATCAAAGATTTGTCAAACGAAATGCTTACAAAGTTTAATGAAGAATTTAACCGCATCAACGACAGTTTCAAAGTTGTTTTCAGAGAACTCTTTGGTGGCGGAAATGCGCGTCTTGAACTTACTGAGGCAGATGATCCACTCGACGCGGGTGTTGAAATCATGGTTCAACTTCCTGGTAAGGCGGCAAATAAACTTTCACTTTTGAGCGGTGGTGAAAAGACTTTGACAGCGATTGCATTGTTGTTTGCGATTTTAAGGCTTAAGCCACTTCCTTTCTCACTT
>CAZQFT010000083.1:0-4929 GCA_964592565.1 uncultured Lachnospiraceae bacterium | reverse complement strand
TATGCCGGGAATGCCGACACAAGAGTTTTACCCTCACCAGTTTTCATCTCAGCGATACGACCCTGATGCAGGATAATACCACCAATCAGCTGTACATGGTATGCACGCTGTCCAAGAACTCTCTTTGCTGCCTCACGCACAACGGCATATGCCTCTGGCAACAAGTCCATCAAACTTTCCCCTGCTTGATAACGGTCTTTAAAATCTTGTGTGCAAGCCTTAAGTTGTTCGTCAGTATAGCCTTTATATTTTTCTTCCAATGCAACAACTTTGTCTGCAAGTTTTTTCAATTTTTTTACTTGTGATTTGTTTTCATTTCCAAAAAGTCCCATTTAAAAACTCCCATCTTTGCAATAATTGTTACAATAATAGCAAAAAATAACAAAAATTACAACCGATTTTTTCAAATTTGTGTTTAACGGAGCAATTTTAATAATTAATTTACAAATTTTATAACAAATATTGACAAAATTCGTGCGGTTTGATATAATCAAATAAAGAAGTTAGGAGGAATACATGGCAGAAATGGATATGAATGAAATATTAGAAAAGGCTCGCAGGGCACAAGCCGCTCTCTCATCAGAACTTGACATTCGTCACGCTTATGCAGAAGGATTGTCTGGCAATGCACCCGCACAAGAAGCCGGCAAAAATCAACTTCATGACCTTTCCGGTGCTTATGCAAGAAAATGGATTGCTGACAGACAAAAATCGATTGATGACAAAATCGCTTATTATGAAGGTCGCAAAAAATTGAATGACCTTGAAAGCAAAAACCTTAAAGACCTTCAAAAGGAAAAGGCAGAACTTGAAGCATTTTCTTCAACAATAGGAAGAAAAAATTCTTTAACACTTGACGACCAAGTGGCTTTTGTTGATGTTCAGATTACTGCTGAAGAAAACAAACAAAAAATTGCCTCACTTCAAATGCAAAAAATAATCCCTCAAGCACACACTGAAGCAGATGTAAAACAATTGCCTGAGCAAAAACAAGAAAAGTATCGTACTTTTGATGCAGAATATGCCGAGGCGCAACATGAAATAGACGCCTTGAAAAGACGCAAAAGAAGTCTTGTAGGAAAAAGAACATATCAGCACCGCAAAGAACAACAAGAACAAAGAGTTGTTACCCCAGCACAACCTTCACACACAAAAACAACTCCCCCAGCAAAACAAGAATTGCAAAAACCCAACACCAACAAGAATAAAACTCCACAAAAAGAGGAAACTGATTTAACAACCACAAATACACCTCAAACAAAAGAGGACAAAAAAACAGGAACACCAAACCCTGGCACCACTGCCGAGCATGACGAAACAAAAAAAGGCCCAAGAAAAGAGCGTGACATAAAGAAAGAAAATGACAAATATAAACTTTCATTAGAACAACTCAAGCACTTGCAAGACTTGTTAGAAAAAGAAATGAAAGACCCTAACTCTCAATATTCTACAATTCTAAGACTTAATGAGGCACAGCGTGAAAAAATTAGAACCAAGAAAGGCATAGAACTTCCGGATGACTCGTATGAAGTTACAAAAAAGGATGGAAGCACAAAATACCTTTCTTCAAAAGAACTTTATGACAGATTAAATCCTGAAAAAACTGCCGAAACTGGAGTGGCAGTTCCAAAAAAGAACAGTAATCACGCTTACGCAACTGATCCAGATGAAAAGCCTGCGGCAATCACTGGACAAGTCGCACCTCAACCAACACCAGTAACCGAAGAAAAGAATAAACCAATAAAAACTGTTGTTGATGGCAGTGCTACAAAAACTGCTCCAGTTCAGCCTGAAGAAAAGAAAGAGCCTGTAAAACAGGAAGCGGCTGCACCAGAGAAGAAAGAAGAAAAAAAGGAAAAGAAAGAAAGCAAATTCCTTTCAAATTTAAATAACACTATATGGCCTTTGCTTATGGCATCTGCAGTATTGTCTTGTTTGCCGGGGCTTGCATTTTTGGCCCCTATTTCATCTGCCTTGCTTTTTGCTGGTTCTATTACTGTTTTCCTTGAACTCGTAGTTCCAGAAATTAAAGATCTCATTAGTGACATTAAAGATTTTGTAGCACATGTGAAAGAAAATAAGAAGATTAAAGAAAATCAAAAAATTCTTCAAAAAGCAAAAGACAAAGATAAAGCCGCTTTAAACAAACTTAATGCACGCAAAAAACAACTTAATAAGACACTTGGAACAGAAACTGTGACAAAAAAAGGCAAAAAAGTAAAAAGACCTACGCATGCAATAAAAACACCTTTGCGAAAAGAAGCTTTTGCAAAATATGACGACTTGAAGCGTCATGTGAAAGAACTTAAAGATATTGATTCTAAATATGGTTTTGACGAAGAAAAAGTTGCCGAATGGGAACAAGCACGAAAAGGTATTGACCCAAATGACAAAACCAAACTTGAAGAGATTGACGAACTATTTAGGATTACAGAAGAGCAAGCAAAGAAATGGGAAAAAGAAAGAAATCCTTTACTTTCAAGAATTGAAGCAAACTCTTTGTCTGACGCAATGAGATTGGAAGCCTTGGCAAAAACTCAATATGCAGAAGCAAAACAAGCAGAGGCTGACGCAATTCAAGAGGCACAAGCAGAACTTAAAACTGTTGAAGAGCGAATTGAAACACAACAAGAAGTATACAAAAAATCTAAGGCAACCTTCGATAAGTTTGTTGCAAACCCAACATCAGAGCCTTTCGAGGAATTCCAATTGAAAGACGAACCTGCACCTCAACCACAACCTCAAGCAACTCAAGTTAAGTTTGATGACGCTTCAAGGCAAGCAGGACAAAGCAAAAACATTGCAAGAGAGATGTAGAATGGCTCAATTTGTTTGCAAAAAAATCAAAAATCACTTATAATAAGAGAAACATTTAGAGAGATAAGACCTATCTCTCTAAATTTATATGGAGTAAAAATTATGAAAATCGGAGTTGTTGGACTTCCTAATGTTGGGAAAAGTTCATTGTTTAACGCAATTACAGAGGCAGGCGCGGAAAGTGCAAACTATCCTTTCTGCACAATCGAACCAAATGTTGGCATCGTTGATGTGCCAGATGCACGACTTGATGTTCTTGGAAAGATGTACAATACACAAAAAATCACCCCTGCAAGTATAGAGTTTGTGGATATTGCTGGGCTTGTCGCTGGTGCAAGTCAAGGTGAAGGACTTGGAAACAAGTTTTTAAGCCACATCCGTGAGGTTGATGCAATTGTTCATGTTGTGCGTTGCTTTGACAATGAAAATATCATTCATGTAAGCGGTTCAATCGACCCAAAACGCGACATTGAAGTAATTGAAATGGAACTTGCGCTTGCTGACCTTGAACAAGTTTCTAAGATGCTCGACAAAAATGCAAAACTTGTAAAGCAAACTGGCGACAAAACACTGCTTGTTTCTGTAAACATGCTTAGTCGCATTAAAGAAGCCCTTGAAAATGGAAAACAAGCACGCACCCTCGATTACAGCGATGACGAACAAAAAATCCTGAAAAATTTTTCACTTCTTACTGCAAAACCTGTAATTTATGTTGCCAATATTGGCGAAGACCAAATTGGGAAACCAGACAACGAATATGTTAAACAAGTTAAAGAGATTGCATTACAAGAAAATTCAAAAGTTGTTGTATTGTCTGCAAAAATTGAAGAAGAACTTGTTGGACTTGACAAAGACGAACGCGAAATGTTTAAGGAAGAACTTGGAATTACGACAAGTGGACTTGAAAAACTTGTTGTTGCTGGATATGACTTGCTTGGCTTGCAAAGTTACTTAACTGCGGGAGAGAAAGAAGTTCGCGCTTGGACAATTACAAAGGGAACTAAAGCCCCTCAAGCGGCAGGAAAAATCCATACCGACTTTGAAAAAGGATTTATTAAGGCAGAAATCGTTTCTTATGACGACCTTGTCGAAGCCGGCTCTTTCTTAAAAGCAAAAGAAAAAGGCAAAGTTCGCATGGAAGGCAAAGACTATGTTGTTCAAGACGGAGATGTAATTCTTTTCCGCTTTAACAACTAAGATTTTCAAAATCAAAAACACAACGTCCAACTTTGCATCAACGCCACGCAAAAAACATCATAAAAGGAAAAACCATGACTGATTTCAATCAATTATCCCCGCTTGCACTGGCATTTATGGGTGACGCAATTCACACTGCATATGTGAGAAAATGTGTTTTAAGCGGTGCAATAAACAAAATGAACAACTATCACAACTCTGCAAAGAAATTTTGCAACGCACAAAAGCAAAAAGAAACACTTGAAAAAGTCATCAACATTTTGACAGATGAGGAAAAAGATGTTGTTCGAAAAGCACGCAACACACACTCAAAGCACACTGCAAAGAATTTTGATGAAGAGACCTACAAAAAGGCAACCGCTTTTGAAGCATTACTTGGATGGCTTTATTTAAACGAAAAGATTGAACGATTGAATGAATTTCTGAAACTTTCAATGCAAGATTAAAAGGTAGAAGATTATGAATATTGAAGGAAAAAATCAAGTTATTGAGGCAATTAAAAATAATGTTACAATCAACAAGATTATCATTGACAAAAATTTTGCAACTCGCAAAGACGATGTAATTTCTCTTGCACGCAAAAACAAACTTAAAATCGATTTTTTGCCAAAGAAAATTATGGACAGCAAATCAGTAACAGGACATCATCAAGGCTACATCGCTGAAACAGTTGAGTTTGAATATTGTCATGTTGAAGACATATTGGAAGCCGCAAAATCTGCAGAAAAAACACCATTTGTCGTGCTTTTGGACGGAATTGAAGACCCACACAATCTTGGTGCAATCATCAGAACTTGCGAATGTGCCGGTGTTGACGGAATTGTTTTGCCAAAAATGCGTGCATGTGGTGTAAACGAAACGGTTGTTCGCACCAGTGCCGGAGCGATTTCTCACATGAAGATTGCACGCGTAACA